>NZ_JBFUFF010000036.1:0-74082 GCF_056403555.1 Rhizobium sp. P2_G2 | reverse complement strand
CCGTCGGGCTGACCCCGGAACTGCTTCCGATGATCACGACAGTGACGCTGTCGCGCGGCGCAATCCGCATGTCCAAACGCAAGGTGATTGTAAAGCGGCTGGCCTCGATTCACGATCTCGGTGCCATGTCCATCCTTTGCACCGACAAGACGGGCACGTTGACCTCCGCTGAAATCGTGCTCGCCAGCAGCGTCGACGCGGCGAGTGCGGAAAACCCGCGCATTGCCGTGCTGGGCGCAATTGCGGCGGATCTGGGAGGGGATCGCGGTTCTCTGGATGCCGCCCTTGTCAAAGGCAGCGTCGATGCCGCCAAAGGTTGGACGCTTTCAGGCCGCCAAGCCTTCGATTTTGCGCGACGTCTCGGCTCGGTCCTCGCAACCGGACCAGACGGGCCGCTGTTGATCGTCAAGGGTGCGCCGGAGGCGGTGCTGGCGCTCTGCACCCAGCGACGACTGGGCGCCATGTCAAGTGCAATGGGAGACAAGGAGCGGTCCGCCGCTCTGGATGGCGTGCGTAGCCTTGCCGAGAATGGTCTTCGTGCCATCGCGGTGGCCTCGAAGCCTTGGCAGGGCGCTACCCGAAATATCGATACGGCCGATGAAATCGATCTCGTCTTCGAGGGATTCTGCGCTTTCGCCGATCCGCCCAAGGCAACGGCGGCCGCTGCCATTTCGCGCCTGGCAGCGGCAGGCGTAAAGCTGAAAATTCTGTCGGGAGATGATCCCATCGTCGTCAGGCGACTGGCCGGTCTCGTCGGCTTGAAGGCTGACACCGTCTTGTCAGGCGCAGATATCGCGAAAATGAGCGACGATGCACTCGCTGTCCGGGTCCAGTCCGTCGATGCGTTCGGTCGGTTGGCGCCCGATCAGAAATCGAGGATTGTTAGGGCACTGCAGACCAAGGGCGATATCGTCGGCTTCCTTGGCGATGGCATCAACGATGCGCCCGCGCTCAAGGCGGCGGATATCGGCCTTTCAGTGGCCGGTGCAACCGGTGTAGCGCAGGCCGCCGCCGACATGATCCTGCTGGCATCCGATCTCGAAGTCGTCGCAGACGGCGTCGAAGAAGGCCGTAGAACCTTCGCGAACATCCTGAAATATGTGCGGATGGGCGCGAGTTCCAACTTCGGCAACATGCTGTCGATGGCGGTCGCATCGCTGGCCCTGCCTTTCCTGCCGATGCTTCCCGTACAGATCCTGCTCAACAACCTCCTCTATGACCTCTCCGAGATCGGCATTCCCTTTGACGGCGTACGGCCGGAGGCGACTGCGAAGCCACAGGTTTGGGACATGCGTGGCTTGCTGCGGTTCGCTGGTGTCATGGGACCCTTGTCGTCGCTGTTCGACTTTCTGACCTTTGGTGTGCTCATATACGTGTTCAAAGCCGCGCCGGAAGAATTCCGGACCACCTGGTTCCTGGAATCGATGGCCACCCAGATTCTTGTTATCTTCATTATCAGGACAAACGGCAGGCCCTGGAGGGATCTGCCACGCCCCGCGCTCGCCGCATCGTCGCTGGCTGCATTGCTCGCCGCCATGGTCTTACCGTTCACCCCACTCGGACGTTGGTTCGGCTTTGCCATTCCTCCCCTGCCTGTCGTCATCGGCGTTGGCGGGCTCGTGGCTGTTTACCTGCTCGCCGCCGAGCTGATCAAACCCTGGGCCATCAGGGACGGAGGCGCATCGCGGTTGCGTAAACCCACAGGATGGTGAAGCCTTTTCCGGTGCCGCCGGCCGCTACTTGTGAGGGCAGGGCGAGGAAGACA
Source organism: Rhizobium sp. P2_G2 (assembly GCF_056403555.1). Classification (NCBI taxonomy): domain Bacteria; kingdom Pseudomonadati; phylum Pseudomonadota; class Alphaproteobacteria; order Hyphomicrobiales; family Rhizobiaceae; genus Rhizobium; species Rhizobium sp. P2_G2. Next base: position 72,317 of record NZ_JBFUFF010000036.1, on the reverse strand, counting down.
GGCGGCTTCAGAAAGACGCTCGACCTGAGCAGGCATCTTTACTCTTATGTCTGGAAAACCACGCGTGCCAAGCAGATTGCAATCTGCCTTCTCACCGCAATCCTTGCGCCCCTCATGATGGTTCCACTCGAACTGCAGCGCAGGATAGTCAACTACGCCGTCGTCAGCCGAAGCGTTTGGCTGCTGGTCATCCTGGGTGGGATCTATCTCACGGTCATTTTCCTTCAGGGGGCGCTTAAATATTGGCTCAATATGCTGAAGGGCCTGGCGGTCGAGGTCATTGCCCGAGATATCCGGCTCCGCATTCTCGATCGGGTATCCGAAGGCGGCGAAGATAGTGGAAAGTCCGGAACGGAGCTCAACGCCGGAACGGTCGTTTCGATGCTGGCCGCGGAAACGGAAGACGTCAGCGGTTTTGGCGGCGACGCCTTCGGCTTACCACTTCTATCCGGTGGGACGATCGTCTGCGTCTTCGGTTATCTTCTCTGGGTGGAACCGGTCATCACCATTCTTGCCGTCATTATCTATTTCCCGCAGGCATTGATCGTTCCGCTCACCCAGCAAACGATCAACCGTCTTGCACGGCTTAGAATCCAGAATGTGCGCAGCCTCGGTCGTCTTGCCATAGGTCGAGATCGAAGGGCGCCTAAAAGTCACCTGGCGCCTGGAACCGTTACGATCGACCGAATCTACCGACTGCGAATCCTGATCTATCTTCGTAAATACCTGCTCGCCGCATTCGGCAATTTTCTGGATTCGATGGGATCGGTCATCGTGCTGATGATCGGTGGCTATCTGATTATTCGAGGTGTGACGCAGATTGGTACATTGGTCGTCTTCATGTCGGGCCTTGGCAAGATTGCCGATCCCTGGGACGAGCTGATCAATTATTACCGGACGGTGTCAAACACTACGGTGGTTTATGACATGATCCTGATCCAGTTGGAGGGTGATCCTGGCCACATGCCGGTACGTGAGCAATGATTGAGCTCTGCGCCATACAGGAAGAATGCTACAGCATGTCGCCCGAAACCTGGGATCAGTTTCGGGCGACATGCTGTCGTGATGAAAGCAACTGGAAGGGCGGTTTCTATGCTCCCTCTATGCTGGCCAGAAGCGCCTTGATATCGGTGGTGGCGAAATTCGAAAACGTATCGGATACCGCATAGGGCAGCACGAGGAGATCATCGTGACGTATGGCGCCGCAGGTGTAGACGACACTGGGGACATAACTCTTCCGGTTGTCTTCGCCTATCTCGACAATCACGCCAAGATCGACTTCCACGATTTTGAGATATTCTGACGCTCGGTCATCGGCAAAATGCACCCTTTCAGGCAAGCGTGACGAAGCTTGCCGTCATCCGTCCCTTCGGGGACCTCGATCTCGACGACAAGCGCCGGACGAACATGCGTTCAGTGCGGCCGTCAGGGGAGGAACGGCCAGAAGAGTCTGGCCACTCCCGTTTTAACGTCCTGCACAGGTCCTGCGGGCCAGGTCCAGGTTGCTCCGCACGTGGCTCAACCCCACTTCATCTCGCCCTTGGCGACTTTGGAGCCGATATCGAGGGCCACGCCCATGCCGAGGCCTGGGAAACGAGCTTCCATGGCAGCCTTGAGGGCGGCGCTGTCGGCGGCCTTGACGCTCTCCTCCTCGAAGGCGAGGAGATAGGCTTTGGTATAGTCCACGGCGGCAAGGCCGGTTGCGGCATCGGGCGCCATATGGCCGGGCACCACCACGGCAGGCTTGCGGGCGGCGATCGCGTCCAGCGTCTTCACCCAGGCCGCGCGGCTTTCCCTGGTCTGCGTGTCGGCAGTCCAGACATAGACGCCGGAGAAGATCATCACCCCTCCGAACACCGCATTGAGCGACGGCACGAAGAGGTAGCGGCGGTTCGCCAGGCCTTGCTCGGCATCGACGATCTCGATCGTCTCGCCGTCGACGGACAGCGTGGGGCCATCGAAAGCCTCCGGAAGCACGATATCGGAGAGGGCCTGCGGGCCGTTTTCCTTCAACTGCGGACCCCAGACGGCAAGCTTTTTCTCCACATTGCCCTTGATGGCTTCCAGCGTCGCAGAAGCGGCGATCACCTTGGCATCCGGGAAGGCTTCGCGCACTGGCTTGAGGCTGAAACAATAATCCGGATCGGACTGGCTGATATAGATGGTGGTGAGTTTCTTGCCGCTGACCTTGATGGCCTCGGCGAGCGCGCGGCCATCCGGATAAGTGAAGCCGCCATCGATGAGCAGCGCCTCGCTGGGGCCTGAGATCAGCACCGGCGCGCGGAAAAAGCCGTTCGGGCCTGCGGGGAAGTGCTTCCAGCTGAGCTTGCCGCCGGCGGCGGCACCACTGTCGGCGGGGGCGAATACGGCGGCAGCGCCGAGGGCGATCGAGGTCTTCAAAATCTGTCTCCTTGTAAACATGGGTGACTCCTGGGGTTGCAGGTATGATCAGGCGGCGAGTTCTGCCGTCAGAAGGTCGAAGTGGCCGAAGAGCGCATCGCTGCGCAGCAAGCGCTGATTGGCACCTTCTTCGACGACCAGGGCTGGCACGCCTCCGACGCCGAACCGCGCCATGTCGGCGCGTGCCGCGGAAATCCGCCCGCGATAGGCGGCGAGAAGTTCGTCGTCAGGTGCGCTGAGCCTTTCGGCCGCTGCCGAAAAGCCTGCATCGGCAAGGATGATTGCGACAGTGGCGAGGTCTGAATTGTTGAGACCGTCTTCGTAACGAGCTCGCTGGACGGCTTTCAGCGCCGCGAGTTCATTGCCAGGCTCGGTCAAGCCGACGGCGACGAGTGCGAGTGTGGCGGGTGCGGAGTCGAACATCGTGCCTTCCGCGCCGAGCACCTGGCTGCGATAGGCCTCGGTGAAGGGCTGGCCGGTCAGGCGGGCGATCCGCTGGTCGTTCTGCCAGGCATAGTTCGCAAAGGCCTTGTCCATCGGCCGCGCGGATTCGCCGGCGAAAAGCCCGGTGGGGCTCAATTCCAGCGTCACATCGTCTAATGCTGCCAGCCGTTCGACGGCCGGACCCGCACCATAGCACCAGCCGCAAAGGGGGTCGAAAAGGTAACTGATCCGCATGTCCATCTCTCCGTCGTCATCTGATGTCGTGGAAGATAGACGCGATTGATTGTGCAATAAATGAGCGATAATAATACAAACCGTATGTTGAATACTAACAATGAGAAAAACGAACGTGGAACCCATCAATCTCAATCGTCTGGCCTATTTCGCCGCCGTGGTTGAAGCCCGTTCGTTCACCGGCGCGGCCGAGCGGCTTGGCATCACCAAGACGGTTGTCAGCCAGCAGGTGGCGCGGCTCGAGGAGGAACTGAAGACGACGCTCCTCCTGCGCACCACGCGCCGGGTGGAACCCACGGAGGCGGGGCGTCGCTTGCATGCGCGTTGCGCCCTGATCCTGCGCGATGTCGAAGAGGCGATCGATGAGATCGGCGAAGCCAATGCCGGGCCTGTCGGCACGTTGCGTGTCTCGGGGACCAACGATTATGGCACCATCACGCTGGCCCCCGTTGCCGCCCGGTTTCGGCAGAAATATCCGGCCTGCGCTGTCGAGCTCATCATTTCCGATTCCAGGATCGACCTGATCGCCAATCAGATCGATCTCTCAATCCGCGTCGGTTGGCTCGATGATTCCAGCTTGCAAGCCCGCCGCATCGGCACGTTCCGGCAGTTCCTGGTGGCGGCACCGGATTTTGCGGCACGGCTTGATGTGCGCCAGCCGGAAGATCTCGCCGCTCTGCCGCTGATCGCCAACACTGCCCTGCGCGAGCCGCTCGTCTGGAATTTCGTCAGGGGCGATTTCGACCGGCGGACCGTCACAATGCGCGAGGCTTTCTCCATCAACGCGACAACCGCCGTGCTGGAAGCCACGCTTGCCGGAGGCGGGCTGGCCGTCCTCCCGGATTTTCTCGCCGCCAATCCTTTGGCGGAAGGCCGCCTCGTGCAAATCCTGCCGGATTGGGCATTGCCGTCAGGCGGCATCTATGTCGTCTACCCCGCAGCGCGCTTTCGCCCCCAAAAGGTGACGCAATTCGTTTCGATGCTGGTGGAACATATTCGGCAACACAGTTGAAGTGATTCCACGGGGGATTTTCCTATCGCTCATTGCATGACCGATCGCAGCAATGTTTCACGTGCGGAGGTCATGTGGGTGCGACAGGCCAGTTCAATCAGCGAGACGTTGCGGCTCTGCAGGGCATCGATATAGGTGAGATGTTCGCGAATGGCGGCTTCGTTGCGTTGACGTTCGTCGCGCTTGTTCCACTGGTAGTGATAGTGGAAGATGAGCGTGATGATGTCGTAGAAACTGTCGATGAAACGGTTGGGTGAGACCGAACCGATCAACCGATGGAACCGGCTGTCGAGCTCGGAAAAATCGTGAAAGCGCTCATCGATGTCGTCAAGCAATCTGATATGGGCATCGCGCATGAGCTTGATCTGGTCCCAAGTTGGCGAACTTTCCGGCAGCAACACGAAAAGTCTGGCGGAGCGCAGCTCGAACGTTTCCCTGATTTCGGACAGCTCCAGCGCGTATTTCTGCGTGAACCCTTTGAGTGTCCAGCCTTCCATACCTTGTTCAACAAGTCCAAAACGCTGAAACCGTGACAGGAGTTCGCGGATTGGCAGTTGCGCTATGCCAAACCTTCGAGCCAGCTCGAGTTCATTGATGACTGTACCCGGCGTGGCATTGTCACGCAGCGTCCACTCCATGAAGCGTCGCTCCAGCTGCAGTGAAACTGGAACCATTTCATCCTTCGGAAATCGCAGGACTTTTGCCTTGCCGGCGGGACTTTTACGCAGCGGAAAGTCGGTGCCCACCACGCCGCATTCGGCAAGCGCCGCCAGGACTTTGCGGACGGTTGTCCGGCTCACGCGCAGGCGCGTCCGCAAACTGCTCTCCGACGGCAATTCGTCGCCTACGGCAAGCGAGGCAACGATGTCGAGGGCGTCCCCAAAGGCCCTTTCATAGATCGAATCCGTTTTCATGTGCTTGCAATTCCACGATGGAGTGGATGCCTTCGCCAAATCCAAACGCAGGGAAACTGTCGAGCCAGCGGTCGGTTCCGGCGCTATTCCTGTGACGAAGGACAACACGGAGAAATACGAACAAATGTCCGAAGGTCTGGCATTTCGCCGGCTCTTCGGCTCTCCCGGTTGCAGCCGCTCATCCGCGCCGGCGTCGTAGCTGATCAGAGAAGACGATCAGGATGATGAGGACGCCGGTGATGATCCTCTGCCAGAAGGAATTCAGGTTAAGCAGATTGGCGCCGTTGTTGATCGTCGCCAGAATGAAGGCGCCGAGCAGCGGACCATGAATGGTTCCGACGGCGCCGAACAGGCTGGTGCCGCCGATCACCGAGGACGCGATCGCCTGCAATTCCCATCCCTCTGCCTGTGTCGCATTGCCGATGCCGATACGCGATGCAAGCAGCACGCCGACAAAGGCTGCGAAAGTCGCAGAGAGGATGTATGCGACATAGATCATGAAGTTGACATTGACGCCGGAGAGCCGGGCCGCCTCGCGGTTTGAGCCGACGGCAAAGAGGTAGCGCCCCCAGCGGCTGTGGTGCAGCAAGACATAAGCGGGCACGCCGACGGCGATCACCATCCAGAACAGGCTCGGTATGCCGAGGAAGTCAGCCAGCGAGAACGAGGTGAAATCATCATTGTTGATGTTGATGGTCGAGCCATTGGTGATCAGCAGTCCGATGCCCCGCAGTGCCGTCAGTGTGGCAAGTGTAATGATGAAGGGCGGCAAGCCCATGCGTACGATGCCGAAGGCGTGAAAACCGCCGATTGCGACGCCGATCAGCAGCGTCAGTACGATCGCCAGCCACATGGGAGCGCCGGCCTGCATCAGCCAGGCGATGACCACGCTGGAGAAGCCGACGACGGCGCCTACGGAAAGGTCGATGCCGCCGGTGATGATGACGAAGGTTTGCCCGACCGCGAGGACGGCGGTCATCGACCCCTGGCGCAGCAGATTGCTGATATTGTTTGGCGTCCAGAAGCTGTTGGTCGAAAACGCCAGCAACATCCAAAGCAGGAGGAGAAGGCCCAGCAGTGTCAGCCCGAACAGGATGCTCAGTCCACGGCCGCGTCTTTTCGGAGAATCGATTGCCTCAACGCTCATTAAATTCACTCCATATATTTGTCAGGCGCCGATGGCTTCGCCAAGCACGGTTTCGTGGCTGACTGCATGATAATCGTGGCTCGCGACCAGCCTGCCGTTGCGGAAAACATGCAGATGGTCGGCCAGCTCGTAGACTTCAGGCAGGTAGGACGAGATGAGGATGATGCCCGCGCCTTTCTTGAGAAGCTCGGCAAACAGCCTGTAGATCTCGGCCTTGGTGCCGACATCGACACCGACGGTCGGCTCGTCGAAGATGAAGAGTTCGGCGCCATGGCTCAGCCATTTGCCGATAACGATCTTCTGCTGGTTGCCGCCCGACATTGCCATGGCGAGAACGCCTGGCGATGGTGTCTTGATGGCGAGATCCCTGATCTGCTTGGCGGCATTGGCGGTCTCGCGCGACCTGTCGATCGTGAGTGCCCGGCTCAGACGCTTGTAGATCGGCAGGTTGATGTTCAGTCCGATCGGCAGATTGAGGCAAAGCCCCTGGTCTCTCCGGCTTTCCGGCGCCAATGCGATGCCAAGATCCATTGCGGTACGTTCATTGTGAATCCGGACCGGTTTACCGCGCCAGCGGATTTCGCCCGACGTTGCCGGATTTCGCCCGTAAAGGCCGAGCGCGAACTCGCTGCGGCCGGCGCCGATCAGGCCATAGAGACCAACGATTTCGCCCGCACCTACCGAGAGCGAGATGTCATGGAAGCCGGCACCGGATAGGCCTTTGGCCTCCAGGATCGTATCGCCGATAGGGATCGTTTCCTTGTGGTAGATCTGCTCGATCGTGCGGTTGATCATCAGCGCGATCAGTTCCGCCTCATTGGTATCGGCGATGTCGCGCGTCCCGACATGGGTGCCGTCTCGCAGGACCGACACACGGTCCGCCAGTTCGAAGACTTCTTCCATGCGGTGCGAGATGTAGACGATCGTGACGCCATCGGCCTTCAGCCGCCGGATCAGCTTGAAAAGCTGAGCCGATTCCTGGCGGGTGAGATAGGCTGTGGGTTCGTCGAAGATGAGAAGCCGGGTACCGCGCATGGCGGCACGCGCTGTGGCGACCAGTTGCTGCTGTCCGATCGTCAGTTCGCTCAGCAGCACCTGGGCCGGAATCTGAAAGCCGAGCTGATCGAGCACGTCCTGCGCCTTCTGGCGCATCAAACCCTTCTGCAGCAGGCCGAAACGGAAGAGTTCCTCGCCGAGAAAGAGATTGGCGGCGACGCTGAGATGTGGGCAAAGCACCACTTCCTGATGGACGGCGTTGATGCCGAGCAGGATCGCTTCCTGCGGCGTCGCCAGCCCAACCGCTTTTCCGCGCCAGCGGATTTCGCCGCTGGTACGGGTAATGACACCTGTGAGAAGCTTGATGAGCGTCGATTTGCCGGCGCCATTTTCGCCGACGATCGCGTGAACCTCACCGGCCTTGAACGACATGGTCGCCGGCTTCAGAGCCTCGACGGCAAGATAGTTCTTGCGCAGGCCGACCAGTTCCAGAATCGTGCTGCCCGGCGTGATGGCGCCAAAGCCCTCGTCAGCCGACGCGGTCGAGACGCCAGCGATCTCCGATACTGCCATGCAGTTCCTCCCAGTCGTTCAGCGCACCGGCGGGGTGGCATTTCGTTGCCGTCCCGCCGGTGAGCACTCTGTCAGATCTTCGGATTCAACAGGGCGTCGATCTTCGGATCGGACATGTTGTCCTTGGTCACGAGATTGGCGCCGGTGTCGACGAAAGTGTTCACTTTCTCTCCCTTCGAAGCCGCCAGCGCAGTCTTGATGCCATCATAACCCATGCGGTAGGGATCCTGAACCACGAGACCGGCAAGCACGCCTTTCTTGAGGAAGCCGACCGTCTTTTCGTCGCTGTCGAAGCCGATCACCTTGATCTTGTCGCCCATCTTGTTTTCAGCAATGGACTGACCCACGCCCTGGGCCATGATCAGGTTGGAGGCGAAGACGCCAACCAGGTCCGGATTGGCCGTGATCAGGTCGGTCATCATGTTGAGGCCCGTGGTCGCCTGTCCATCGGCATATTTGTCGGCGACGACAGTCAGGCCGGGATATTTTGCCTTGATGACTTCCTCGAAGCCCTGATGGCGTTGGTCGAGCGAACCGACTCCCGGCAGGCTGGTGATGATGGCGATCTTGCCTTCCACTTTGCCGTTCATCTTCTTGATGGCTTCGGCAAGCCCTTCGGCGGCAATGCGTCCGCCCTGCACATTGTCGGTCGTCAGGAACGAGGTGAACGCCTTGGAATCGGCCGCAGAGTCGATACCGATGATCGGAACGGATTTTGCTGCCGCGTCGATCGGCTTGCCGAGCGCCTTGAACTCGGTCGGAGAAATGACCACTGCGGCCGGCTTGCCGGCTACCGCATTTTCCAGGATGGAAATCTGTCCGGCAATATCGGATTCAGACTGAGCGCCGAGTTCCGGCACTTTCACGCCGAGATCCTTGCCGGCGGCCCGGGCGCCAGCCAGGACGATCTGCCAATAGAACGACGTCGTATCCTTGACGATGATCGGGATCGTCACATCGGCTGCATACGAGGGCGCGGCAAGCGCAACGACCGCAGCAGCGACGCCACCCATGAAAATACGACGTGTCAGTTCAAGCGTTGATTTCCCCATGATTCTTTCCTCCTGAAGTTTTCATGAAGCAGCATACAGCGTGTCTTGATCGCCGTGCTGTTTATCGATAAACAACAAAAGGGAGGAGTTGTCAAATGCGCTGAATTTGTTTTTTATCGCCCTCGGAAAGACATGCAGATCCCTATGCTTTCACGAATGGCGGCCTGCCGCAACGGGCAAATTGACCGCGCGGCATTTGGCCCGATTTGTGAAAACAACGGCTGGCGGCATCGACTTCCCCACTTTCGACAACTTGGCTAGAAGCGACACTGCAGAACGCACATGCGTCTGGCGGATATGATCATTTGGCTCTTCTTTTGATGGACTGACGATGGCGAAGACCAACACTTTGTTCAAGAATGCCTATAATCGCTACTTGAAGAGCTTGAGAGCAGAGATGGAACTGCCGTCGGAGCCCGAAATCGCCATGCAGATTGGAGTTGGCAGGAGTACGGCGCATGCCATCCTGGAAAGGCTTGAGCAATCGGGAATCATTGTCTGGGAGAGGCACAGAAAGACGGTCCTTCGCGATCCATATCCGGGCGATTTCTTCCCCGAGGACGAAACCAATTCGCTGCACGACGCGATCGAGCGGAATTTCATGCAAACGATCCTGTCGAGCGACGCCGCACCCGGCATGCATATCAACGAACTCGAACTGGCCCGGGAGATCGGTGTCGCCACAACGTCGGTCCGAGAATATTTGATACGATTCAGCCGCTTCGGGTTGATCGAGAAGCGGCCCAACGGACATTGGATACTGAAAGGCTTCACGCGTCAATTTGCGCTCGAACTTGCGAATGTGCGCGAGATGTTCGAGCTGCATTCGGCTTTTGAGTTCGCGGCGCTACCGAAAGAGCATGCTCTCTGGGCACAGCTCGAGACTATCGAGCATGAACATGAGATCCTGTTGACTGATATAGACGATCGCTTCCGGGATTTTTCGGCGCTTGACGAGCGCTTCCATCTGCTGGTTCACCAAGCCTCCAACAACCGCTTCATCGCTGATTTCTACGATGTCATCGCAATGGTCTTCCACTATCACTATCAGTGGAACCGGGTGACGCAGAAAGCGCGCAACCGGCGCGCCATCGAAGAGCATCTGGATTATATTCGCGCGCTGAAGGATGGCGATCGCAACGCGCTCGAGACCGCGTGCCGCACCCACCTGACGTCCGCGCGCCATACATTGTTGCAGTCGGTCAAGAGTTGATCGAGCCCCTGCAAACAAGCAAGGGAAATTCCCCGGCTTGGCCGGGGAATCTTGGCTCAGGCCGCCTTGCTCATCACCGACAGCACGTCCGCGACGGTCTCGCCGAAGGAGGACGGGGTCGGAACGATGGTCACACCCGCACCCTTCAGGATCTCGACCTTCTCCTGGGCCGACTCGCCGAAGGCCGAGATGATCGCGCCGGCATGGCCCATGCGGCGGCCTTTCGGCGCCGAGAGGCCGGCGATATAGGCGATCAGCGGCTTTTTCATGTGATCGCGCGCCCAGAGTGCGGCTTCCGCCTCCTGCGGGCCGCCGATCTCGCCGATCATCAGCACCGCATCCGTTTGCGGATCGTTCTCGAACAGTTCCAGCATGTCCTTGAACGACGAGCCATTCACAGGGTCGCCACCGATGCCGACCGAGGTCGACACACCGATGCCGCGTGCCTTCATCTGACTGGCTGCCTCATAGCCGAGCGTGCCGGAGCGGCCAACAATGCCGATGCGGCCGGGCAGATAGATCGATCCCGGCATGATGCCCATCAATGCCTTGCCCGGCGTGATCATGCCGGCGCAGTTCGGCCCGATCAGGGTCATGCGATCCTCGAAGCGATATCGCCTCATGTATCGCTTGACCCTGATCATATCCTGGGAGGGAATGCCGTCGGTGATGCAGACGCAGAGCCGGATGCCGGCATCCGCCGCTTCCATGATCGAGTCCGCGGCGAATGGCGGCGGCACGAAGACGATCGAGGCGTCCGCACCGGTTTCCTGCACCGCGCCCTTGACCGTGTTGAAGACCGGCATGTCTAGATGGGTCTGGCCGCCCTTGCCGGGGGTGACGCCACCAACGACATTGGTGCCGTAACGCTTCATGTCTTCGGCGTGAAAACTGCCGATCTTGCCGGTAAAACCCTGGACGATGACGCGGGTGTTCTTGTCGAGTAGAATGGACATGTCTCGATCTCCTCAAGCAGCCTTGCTGGCGGTGTAGGAACGCCAGGCGCTGACCGCCTTGTCGGCGGCTTCGGCCAGCGTCTCGGCAACGATGATGTTCTCGCCGGACTCGGCGAGGATACGGCGGCCCTCTTCCATATTGGTGCCGGAGAGGCGGACGACGAGCGGGACGGGCACACCCACTTCGTGCAGCGCCTTGATCACGCCTTCGGCCACCCAGTCGCAACGGTTGATGCCGGCAAAGATGTTGACCAGGATCGTCTCGACATTCTTGTCGCGCAGGACTGCGCGAAAACTCTTCGCCACCCGTTCCGGCGAGGCGCCGCCGCCGATGTCGAGGAAGTTCGCCGGCTCGCCGCCGGCGATCTTGATCATGTCCATCGTCGCCATCGCCAGGCCGGCGCCATTGATGATGCAGCCGATATTGCCCTCGAGGCCGACATAGGAGAGGCCGCGATCGGAAGCGAAGGTCTCGCGGGGGTCCTCCTGGCTCTTGTCGCGCATCTCGGCGATATGCGGTCGGCGGAAGAGCGCGTTCTCGTCGAAGCTCATCTTCGCGTCGAGCGCCACGAGGTCGCCGCGCTTGGTGACCACCAGCGGATTGATCTCCAGCATCGAGGCGTCATATTCGACGAAGGCGCGATAGCAGCCGAGCAGGGTCTGCGTGGCGCGGCCGATAAGCGCATTGTCTATGCCAAGACCGAAGGCGATTTCGCGGGCCTGAAAATCCTGCATGCCGACGCCCGGATCGACCGTGGCGCGAATGATCGAGTCGGGCTCGGCCTCGGCGATCTCCTCGATCTCCATGCCGCCGGAGGACGAGGCCACGATCATGATCCGCTCTGACTTCCGGTCGAGGACGAAGCCGAGATAGATTTCGCGGTCGATATCCATCGCCTCTTCGATATAGAGCCGGCTGACCAGCTTGCCTTGCGGTCCCGTCTGATGCGTGACGAGGGTGCGGCCGAGCATGAAATCGGCGGCTTCGACGATTTCCTTGTCCGACGAGCACAGCCTGACGCCGCCCGCCTTGCCGCGCGCGCCGGAGTGAATTTGAGCCTTGACCACCCAGCGGTCGCCGCCGATTTCGCTGGCGCGATAGGCCGCCTGCTCGGGGCTGTAGGCAAGCCCGCCGCGTGGAATGTGGATCTGGTAGCGGGACAGAAGTTCCTTGGCCTGGTATTCGTGAATGTCCATTTTGTCCTCCCTTCAGCGGCCTGCGGTGATGGCGTCATGGGTGGCGAGCACGTTGCGCGCCATGCGTTCAGAGGCGGCGTCGATCATCTTGCCATCCAGCGAGGCCGCACCCTTGCCCTGGCTTTCGGCGACCTTGAGCGCTTCGATGATGCGGCGGGCGCGGTCGACCTCCTTGTCTGGTGGCGAGAAGATCTCGTTGGCAAGCACGATCTGGCTGGGATGGATGGCCCACTTGCCCTCGATGCCAAGTGCGGCGGCTCGACGGCCGGCGGCTCTAAAGCCCTCCGGATCGGAGAAATCGCCGAACGGGCCGTCGATGGCGCGCAGGCCATAGGCGCGGCAGGCGACCGTCATGCGCGACAGGCCGAAATGCCATTGATCGCCGGGATAGTCCGGGTTGAGCCCGCCGATATTGACGGTGCGGGCCTTGAGGCTTGCGGCATAGTCGGCGACGCCGAAATGCAGCGCTTCCAGCCGGCCGCCGAAGGAGGCGATCGCCTCGACATTGGCCATGCCGAGTGCGGTCTCGATCAGGGCTTCGAGGCCGACGCGGGTGTTGTAGCCCTTGGCGATCTCGATCTGGTTGACCATGGCTTCGACCATGTAGAGATCGGCGGGCACGCCGACCTTCGGCACCAGCAGCGTGTCGATACGGTCGCCGGCCTGTTCCATCAGGTCGACCACGTCGCGATACATGTAGTGCGTGTCGAGACCGTTGATGCGGACCGAGATCGTCTTGCCGCGGCCGCGCCAGTCGATCTGATTGAGCGCCTGGACGATATTGGCGCGGGCGCGCTCCTTGTCCGGCGGGGCGACCGCATCTTCGATGTCGAGGAAGATATAGTCGGCGTCCGAATTGGCCGCCTTTTCGATCATGTCGGGATTCGAGCCCGGCACCGCGAGCTCGCTGCGCTGCAGACGAAGGCGGCGGAGATGGTTGATGGTATGGCTCATGATGGTCTTCCGATCCCGTTCGTTCAGGCTGCCTTGGCGGTTGCGACGATTTTGGCGGAGCGAAACTGGTTGACTGCAGCGCCGACGCCCGAGCCAGGCTCGATCTTGACGCCGCAATCGAGCATTGCCAGTTCGGCAGCACCGAGTGCGCCCAGGACCATGACCTCGTTGAGCGAACCGAGATGGCCGATGCGGAACACCTTGCCAGCCACCTTGCTTAGCCCGGTGCCGAGCGAGGTGTTGTAGGCCCGGTAGGCCTGCTTGATGACGTCGACGCCATCAATGCCTTCAGGCAGGCGGATTGCCGAGACGGTGTCGGAATGCCATTTCGGCTCGGTTGCGCAGAGTTTCAGCCCCCAGGCGCTGACGGCAGCGCGGACGCCATTGGCGAGATGATGATGGCGGGCGAAGACATTCTCGAGACCTTCCTCGAAAATCAGGTCCAGTGCTGCGCGCAAACCGCGGAAGAGCTGCGTCGGCGGCGTATAGGGGAAATAGCCGCTGTCGTTGGTCTTGACCATATCCTCGAAGGAGAAGTAGCAGCGCATGTGGCGAGCTGTCTTGGCAGCCTCAAGCGCCTTCTGGCTGACCGACAGAAAGCCCAGGCCAGCGGGCAGCATGAAACCCTTCTGCGAGCCGGAGACGGCGCAATCGACACCCCATTCGTCCTGGCGGAAGTCGATCGAGCCGATCGAGGACACGCCATCGACGAAGAGCAGCGCCGGATGGCCGCAAGCATCGAGCGCGGCGCGCACGGCGGCGACATCGGAGGTGACGCCGGTGGCGGTTTCGTTATGCGTCACGAACACGGCCTTGATCTCATGTGCCTTGTCGGCGTCGAGGCGCTCGGCATAGAGCTCGACCGGCACGCCCGTGCCCCATTCCATATCGATGCAATCGACCTCGAAGCCCAGACGCTCGGCCATATCGACCCAGAGATGCGAGAACTGGCCGAAGCGGCTCATCAGCACATGATCGCCTGAAGACAGAACATTGGTCATCGCCGCTTCCCAGGCGCCGGTGCCCGAAGACGGATAGATGAAGACGCGGCCGTTCTGGTTCTTGAATACCTTTTTGACGTCGGCAAACAGCGGCAGCGTCAGCTCCGGATAGCGCGGCGAGCGCATGTCTTCCATCGGCAGGTTCATCGCTTGGCGAACCTGTTCGGGAATGTTTGTGGGGCCGGGAATGAAGAGGTGATTATAGCCTGACATGTTTCCTCCGATGCATGTTATCGTCCGCGAGCGGACTGTTCCTCGATGCCCAGACTGCCTCTCGGACGATTGCGGCGCCACACTCCCTCGGGCAGAAAATAATGCCGGACGGGCAGCCCCTTGGCAGCCCGAGTGGGTGGCCGATTCTGATGAGCGGGTAGGTCCGGACTATCCGGCGGGTAGGTCAGTCGGCCTTGCGCCGGCGTTCCTTGGCGTAAAGAGCAACGGCCATGGCGCGATTGCGCACCTCAAGCTTGTCGTAGAGATTCTTGAGGTGATATTTCACGGTATTTTCGGAAATGCCGGTGCGGCTGGCGATTTGCGTGTTGGTCCAGCCATTGGCGAGCATGCCTAGCAGTTCGGTCTCGCGCGAGGTCAACTGCTGGAAAGGGGTGGCCGATATTTTCGACAACACCGTATAGGGAATGCAAATCCGCCCCTTCATGACAGCGGTCAGTGTGGCAAACAGAATTTCCGGATCTTCGAACTGGTAACAGAGACCGTTGACGCCGAACCGGACCGTCTCGCTCAAGACAGACGGGTTGACGGTGTCGGCGAAGAGGACGATGCGCGGGTCGAATCCACGCCGCCCGATATTGGCAAGCACCTCGGGCGCGTCGGCGTCGTCGAGCTGCCAACTGAGCAGAACACAGTCCGTTTCGATGACGGCCAGCTTGTCACAAAGTTCGGTCGATGACCGCGCTGTCCCGATAATTTCAAAGCCGGGCTTGTCGGAAAACAGGCCGCGAAGGGCGGAAATCACCAGCGGATTTCGCTCCGCAATCAAGACCCGTCCAGTATCCATCCGCGACATGTGCCTCCCGGTGCCACAGCCGTGACACGCACCCATCTTGCGATGATCAGGACACTAACACTAGAAATTACAGGGGGTTGCCCACTCAGCGACGAAACGTGTCCTAAAATCCCCGATGCTAAAGTAATGAGCTCTCCGTTGGTCGATGCCGCACCTTGCGGAACATAGAGAGAACATATAACTCTATGCCCGCTTGTTCAGAAACACTGGAGGACGGTTGGAATGAAGGCGGGGATCGACGCGGTTATCGAAAGAGCGATCAGGGATGGCAAGATCGTCGGCACTGTCGTGATCGTCGCTGAAGACGGAGAGATCGTCTACAGCCGAGCCGCTGGTCATGCCGATCGCGAAATGGGAAAACCGATTGAGACGAACACGATTTTCCGTCTTGCTTCGGTGACCAAACCACTCGTGGCAGCCACTGCTCTGGCTCTGGTCGACAAGGGCAGGATGGCGCTTGACGATCTCGTGCGAGATTATCTTCCCTATTTCCAGCCCAGGCGGCCGGATGGGGCGGTAGGCGACATCACCATCCGCCACCTGCTGACCCATACGGCCGGCCTCAGTTATGGCGTCGATTCCGCAACCACGCCGCCCGAGCGGATGTACAACGCCGGTCTCTCCGATACGGACCTCGATTTCGAAGAGAATTTCAGCCGGCTGTCAACCTTTCCGCTCCTGGCTGCGCCGAGTACGCTCTGGTCCTATTCCATCGCCGTTGACGTTCTCGGGGCAGTCATTGCGCGGATCGAAGTGTGCAGTCTGGATGAAGCGGTGCGTCGTCATGTCACCGAACCGCTGGGGATGAGCGACACCGGTTTCTCGGTCAGCGATCTGGAGCGGCTTGCCACACCCTATGCCGATGCCGATCCGGCCCCTGTCAGGATGTCCGATCGTCATCTTGTGCCGGATAGTGAAGGCAATCTGATGACTTTTGCGCCAACCCGGCTGTTCAACCCCAAGGCTTTTCAATCCGGCGGCGCCGGCATGGTAGGCACGGCGCCGGATCTTATGATCTTTCTAGAGGCTGTTCGCCGGGGCGGAGCGCCGATCTTGAAGCCTGCGACAGCGAAGGCCGCACTTCTCAACCAGATAGGCGACATCCCGCGCCCAGACCGGCCGGGCCAGGGGTTTTCCTTTTTGGGTGCGGTGATTCAAGACCCGGTACTGGCTGGGATTCCGATGTCGGAGGGATCGGTACAGTGGGGTGGCGTCTATGGCCATAGCTGGTTCATCGATCCYGTGAAAGGTATCTCGGCAGCGATCATGACCAATACTGCGGTCGAAGGCTGCCTGGGAGCCTATCCACAAGATATCATACGGGAAATCTACGGCGTTTGATGCGGGTCGCAACGCGTAGGACCAACAAGATCTTGTAAAGCAGGAGGAGAAGTCGATGATCGATCACACAGGTATTAACGTCTCGGATATTCAAAAGTCTCGCGCATTCTACGCATCGTCGCTGGCGCCTCTGGGTTTTGCAATTTGCAAGGATTTTGGCGTGGCAGTCGGCTTCGGCGTGACCGAGGGCTACGGAAAAAGCACCGATCCAGGCGGTGAATTCTGGATTGCCGGCGGTGCCGTTCAGACCCCCCGCCCCCATGTCGCATTCAGTGCGGAAAGCCGTGCCCATGTTGACGCCTTCTACGAGGCAGCGATTGCGGCAGGCGGCCGCGATAATGGCGGTCCCGGCCTGCGCCCGCGATATCACGACCACTATTATGCGGCCTTTGTGCTCGACCCGGATGGTTACAATATCGAAGCAGTTTGTCACCGGGCACCGTGATCGCACTATTCATGTTTTCTATTGCCGATCGAGCACGCCTAATTTGCCGCAATTGACGGCTCGATCTTGGCGACCGATAAATATCCGCTCGACGATTTGAGCGATTGCGCTCTGGAGCATCTGGATGGCGTGCGCATGAACGAAAGCGAGCGTTTGGCGATCATTGCGAGTGCCGTGGCGGCATACAATGAGAGCAATCGTCAAAAGGCAAGACAGCTTTGCGAAGCGGGTCTCAATCGGTTTCCAGGGGATCCGCAACTCTCTCATCTTCTGGCGGCGGTGTTGTTTGCGGACGAGGATTTTCCCCACGCCAGGGAGAAAATAGAGACCAGTCTCGCCGCCCAGCCGAGGAACGCGCCAGCCCTGATCCTCGCGAGCAAGATCTCTCGCGCCGAGGATAAACTGGATGCGGCATTGATGCAGCTTGAGAAGGCGGCAAGAATAGAATCCCGGTTGGAGATTCTGGTCGAGAAAGCCCGAATCTACGATCAGATGGGCGACGGGCCGGCTGCGCGCGATGCCTGGAGCGTGGTTCTCAATGCCCATCCGACGTCCCGGGAAGCTTTGAAACGCCTCAGCGGTTTGGCGAGAGAAAGTGGTGCCCTCGCTGAAGCCGAACAACTGCTCGAACGTGCCATCGCGCTCGAAGACCATCCTGGAATCTGGTTTGATCTGGCGCTCGTGCGGCACGATCTCAGGAAATTCGACAGCGCAGCCGAGGCCTACCGGCATGTGCTCGACCTGAACCCGGATGCGCCGGAGGCTGCGGTCAACCTGGGTGTCGTCTTGCAGGAGGCGGGCAGAATGGATGAAGCCATGGCGGCGTTTTCAAGAGCCTATGCACTGGACGCCTCCACGTTCGGAATGATTGCCATGGCTCTCACCTCAGCACCCCACGGTCGGCTGTGGCTCGACGAGGCGATTTTGCGCCAGTTATTGGTGAGCGGCGCGGCCGCGCCTGGCTCGAAATCGCTTGCGATAGACGCCCGGCGTTGAAAGCACGGCTGCAACCGTCTCCGCATAGGCAGCCTGCCGCTCAGCATCCAGCTCCTCAAAAACAAGCTCGGGCACAGTGCGTGGAACCGCAAAGCATTGTGCAACGGGCGTTCCACGCGCCAGCACGCCTGAGAATTCGGGCTCTGTCCAGATCGCTGGGAAATTGATCCCGCCGTCGGTGAACCGGTCGGAATCGACAAGGCCGGTGACAAGCCGGAAGGGGAGGTCGGCGCGATTGACAGGATGTGTCGCATAGAGCGACCAGCCGTCATCGACCTGGATTGTCCAAAAGCTGTTGAATTTGATCGCTGCCTGACCGGCGATCTCGAACGGACTGCCAGTCAATTGCGCCGGCGTATGAAAACTCAGCGGTGCGCGCGGATGTTTCTCGGTCAGCGGCGACGGAATATCCCAATTCCATGAGAACACCCCTTTGTCGACAATCACGTCGCAAGGCAAAAGGATCATGAAGCCGTATGCCATCGCGTCCACCACGGGAGGGCACTGTTTCAACGTGCGTATGTCGCGGCCGTGAATTGCCGAATGGGCGGTAGCTGGCATGGCGCGCAACCAGTCCGGCAACGCGCCGCGCGCCAGAATGGGCCGCGGCAAATGTTCGGCCAGGATCGGGTCACATCGGAATATGATTCGCATAATGCCCCCTGCGGCGCTCTCTGTGGTATCTTCAGCGGCCAAGCTCATTGTCTCCGCCGTCGGTAACCTACTACGAGATTTATCGCTCGCGAAGCCAGCGTAGCCGTTTTCGCGCAGCGGTGAATCAACGGTTTTGATGAGAGAAAGCTTATCACTGGGCTCAGCGACGATGGTCAGGCATTGAGACGGCGTAAACCATTGTGATTCCGATCGAAACTCGCATCGTCCGAAGGAATTCGATCAAGATGATGCCGCCAGAGCTGCGCTTTGTCCTCCCTTTGCTCATGGCGATACGCACGCGTTTGTCCGGGGGTGACCAAGTTTTCGCAATGCGGGAACCATGTTGCGTCGCAGCGAACGAAGCTGAAATACCATTCCTGATATCGGCGTCAAATATCATACTTTTGGAAATTCATTCTATATTTCTTGACAAGCTAAACATGTGATGTACCTTCAAGCTCGGTCGACCGATAGACCAACCCGGGATGAAGAGGAGAGTGTCTTGGGTATATTCGCAAGTTTCCTTTCGACGGTTCCGATCCAGAAAGTGCATGGTTGCCGCGTTCGAATGTGACGCAGACTGCGTCCGCTCGTCTTAAGCCAGTGAGTATTCGTCTTGATCGGAGAATCAGTGATGAAGCAGGTTATCGAATACCAGGGGGTCCCGGTTGGAGTTCTTCTTCCACGTGACGGCTGCCTTGCCTTCATGGCAGTGAAATTCGATGTCATGGATCTCGATGGGAAAATCTTTTCGTCGGCCGCCGAGGCCCGTGAAGCCATCAGAGCCCATGTGACCCACAGCGTTAGAGCGGCAGCCTGAAAACGAGTCCTGTCATCTGCGCCAGTTGACATGCTGATGTGGCCCGCGGTCGCGCAAACCCTCATTTGAGCAGAATCCTGCCGACTTTCCCGACTATCAGACGGGCAAAAGGGGTCGCAGGTGGACGGCAAATATTGAACTCATCCTAACCACCGTTCCCCGAGTCAGTTTTTGGACAGCAACTGGTTGACGCGTGCGCGACGATAAGCGTCTGGGATCGACAAGGCCCAAATGAACAGTCCACCGGCATGCCGGCCGACAAAGCTCTGATTCGGGGTCGTCGTCATATAGGTCAGGATCGAAAACAGCACGACGAACAGCGCGAACGTTAACCCGCGTCTGGCCTCGCCGATGCTGACATGGCCCGCGCCCGGCAATATGATTGCCAGGAAAAAAACGAGGTAAGGGTTCAGCGGTTTTGACATCATATCCTCACGCGGCTTCAGATTGGGTGATTTCCGCAAACTGCGCGACGCGCGCCCGGAGTTCCTGTGCCGTTGCAATGGCTTGCCGGATGTTTGCAAGCGGCACGGTCTGCACTGCAAACCGTGCCTGGCGCAGCAGCATGTGCGCCTTCCGATCCCCTTCCGCAGCCTGAATCATGATCCGCGTTGCCGCTGGCGTGACGAGGACTTCCTTCACTGCCGGATCGATGAGAGGGGAGGCGATGCATTGCCGCAAATCGCCGAACTTTGGATCGTCCGCAATCTCGGTGCCGCGCATGAGAAGCGGAACTCCGATATCCGACGGCGCCAGCCAATGGGGTAGTTCATGCACAGGTGAATAGAATTCCGAGCCGGTGGGGCGCGAAAGTGCCCCGATCGACGGCACGTTGCGGCTTTCCAATTCGTAGAGCGTGACCCGCAACCAGAGTTGAGGCAAGCGGCGTGCGACCAGCGTATCGACGCAGAGCTCAATTCTCGCCGGTGTGCCATCGCTGATCGTGCCGGAGACGCTGGGGAAATGATCGGGAGTGACAGCATATTTCACGTCGCGCAGGATCTGCCCGGCTTCATCCAGCATCGACCGGCGAACGGCCAATGTCAGCCTGTGCTCACGGACGGCGCGCGCGGCAAGCCAGAAACAGGCAAGCAGCGAGAAGGCCAATACCAGAGAGTTCACTATCGCATTGCCCTCCCGCCAGAAAACAGGAAGGCGGCCGATGGGCCGCCTCCCAACCTCATCAATAACCCTGCGGCCTTGGCCAGGGCATGGTGAACTGGTCGCCGCGCTTGACATATCGATAGCGCCTGAAATGGAACCACAGCGATGCGATGATGTAGAAGCCGACCATGGCAATCAGCTGCGTGCCATAGCCCAGGAACACTGCGACGTAGGCCGTCGAGCACAGCAGCAGGAGCACGATCGTCGGCAGCGGGTGCAGCGGATGCACGTAGCCGCGCTTGATGCTGCCGAGTGGCCATTTGTTGCGGAACATCACCATGTTGAAGGTCATGAACGTGTAGCCCAGGAGGCCCGAAAGGATCGAGAAGGTGACCACCTGGTCGAGCGGCGCGCCGAGCGCGAAGATCAGCGCGATCGGCACGAGGAAGACGATCGAGCGATAGGGCGTCCGATAGACGGGGTGCACGGCGCCGAACCAGATCGGCAGGTAGCGGTCGCGGCCCATCGAGAACCAGGCGCGCGAGGCATCGTTGATGCATCCGTTTGCCGAAGCCAGCGTCGAGAACATCGTGCCGATGAACAGCAACACCATGAGGCCCTTGCTGCCGGTCACGCGCGCGGCGTCGAAAAGCGGCGTCCCGGATTGCCCGAGATATTCCCAGGGGATCAGACCGGAGCAGACATACCAGGTCATGGTCGCGGCGATCAGCAGCGTCATGATGCCGGCCATGGTGCCGTAGGGCAGTGAACGCGCCGGCGAGCGGACTTCCTCGGCCGCCTGGCAGGTGCCTTCGATGCCGAGATAGTACCAGAGCCCGAAATGGACGGATGCGATAATGCCGACCCAGCCATAGGGCATCGGATCCGTGGTGACGGCCGAAAAGTCGAGCGCGACTGCCGAACCGCCAAACTGGACGACCAGGAAAAGCGCAATAATGGCCAGAAAGGCGATTGCCGTGATGACCAGGTTGAAGTTCAGCGTCGCCAGCACGCCGCGATAATTCAGCCAGGCGAGGAACATGATGGAGAGGATGATAAAGGGCTGCTGATGCAGGCCGGTATGGCCTTGCAGGCCCGCCACCGTGTCGAGCAGGAAGCCGATGGTGATGGCATTGCCGGATTCGAGCATGGTATAGGCCATGACCAGGAAGAGGCCGACATTGAAAGCCATCAGCGGGCCGACGATGTGCTTGGCCTGGGCATATTGGCCTCCGGCGGCTGCCACGGTCGAGGTGACTTCGGAGTCGATCATGGCGACGCAGGTGTAGAGCAGGCCGGCCACCCAGCAGGCAACCAGTCCGGCGATCATCCCGCCTTTGCCGATCGAGAAATTCCAGCCCATATATTCGCCGACGAGCACGATGCCGACGCCAAGCGCCCAGATGTGGGCCGGGCCGAGAACGCGCAACAATTGCAGTCGTTGCGGCTGTGCGGTGGTGGAAGTGGTGTTCGCCATGTTCCGCCCTCAGATCACGTGACGCTCGGCCGCAGCCTCGATCTCGCCTTCGCGCGATGAGGTCAGCAGATCATTGTCGTAAGTCGCATCGACGCGCACCATGTCGTAGAGCATCGCCGCAGCGAAGATCGCCGACAGTGCCCAGGCGGTATATTCCAGGATGGTCCAGATATCCATGATGCCCTCCTACTTCTTATCGTCGCCGAAGCGCTCCGCGATGACGTCCCGATATTCCCTGTCGGAAAGCTTCACGATCAGGATGAAATAGCCGATCACCAGCACCACCATCACAGCGAGCGCCGCCCAGCTGAACGAATAATCGAAGCGTGCCGTGACGATGTCATTGGCCGCCGCCGGGTCCGTGACGCCAAGGGCGAGCCATTGCTGTTGCTCGGTGGCATTCTGACCAAGCGCCTCCCAGGTCGGATTGGCGATCGGCGCCGGCGTCTTGGAGGCGCCCGCGAGGCCAAGATAGAGCGGCACGTAAAGTGCGCCAACGGTCAAAACCAGAAGAGTCAAGACGTCGAAAATCTGCGCAGCGAGACCCTGCTGCGGCGGTTTATAGGCCATGGTGTTGTCCTCCTAGAGCAATTCCAGCACAAGTACGAAGCGGGTTCGCGTGCAGAATTGCATAAAAACAAAGAGATAGAGCATATCGGGCGGCTCGCTTTCACCCGGAGATGCTCTAGCGCCGACGCGCCCGCATTTCGTCCAGGTGCTTCAGGTCGAGGCCGTAAATGAAGTGTTTGTCCTCGGTATAGTGCTTCAGCATGGCGACGATCGCAGCCGTGTTGAAGATCAGGACGAGCGCGCAGAAGACTGCCAGGATCGCGCGGATGGCCGGAACCGAAACATAGGGCCAGATGGTGAAAAGTGCGAAAAGCATCGTGCACCAGAGCACGACGATGAAAACGATCAATCCCAGACGATCGCGCGAATGCATCCTGTCGATGCGTTGCGCTAGGTCCTCCTGCACAGCGCCTTCGCTTTGCGTAACCATGCGTCCTCCTCCCAGAGCCGAGTGGTTATTCTTGCATAATAGGCAAATTATTTTCCCGAAAGGAATATGAGGTGTGGCTGTTCGGGTGTCAAGCCAAAGATGATCTGAGGTCGTTGATTTGCAAGCAAATCGACACGGGGATCGTCCTCTGCGGCAGCCGGTCAGGCATATTCGGCACTCATGCGGACAAGGTCATCCCAGAGGCTTTCCGCAAAGCCGCGCAGCACCATGAGTTCGAAGGTCTCGGGTCCGGTGCGGGTCATGTGTACGGAGATATGGCCGATCAGCGTCGTCGCCGACTGGCCGACCGCCAGGGTTTCGATATGGACGGCCGTGCCCTTGGCAAGCACGTCGGCGACGGCCCGGCCGCTGATGCCGATGCGCACCCGGCCATGGCTCTGGTCGACCCCGAATGCGTGCGGCGCAAGCTTGGCGAACAGCGCCTGCATCTCGTCGACGGCGATAGGCTGGTCATCGACGATGAACCACTGGCCCGGGCCAGCAGTGCGCACGCCATGATCAGCCGAGCCGGCGAGCTCCCCGAGCATGGCGCCCAGATCCTCGCCGTCGGGCTTGCCCAGAATGTGGATGACCCGGCCCTCCGGCAGGGCCTGGAGCGAAATGGCGCCCTTTCGCGATGCGAATGCGGAAGTGACCGCAGGACGGTGGGCGATGCGGAAATCAGCCATGGAGCCTCTCATTTCCTGGATCGAAGAAGACCGGATCGCAAAGGCGAGCCGGGGTGAACTCATTGCGAATGCCGTTCCAGACCATCACTTCCTCGCCGTGACGGGACGGTCCTCGCTTGACGAGGGCAAGGCCGATGGTCGAGCCGACATGCGGTGAATAGGCGCTGGACGTCACATAGCCCTGGTCGTTCTCCAGCGTCGGCGCGGCATCCCTGGCCAGGATATGCGAGCCGGTGCGGAACGAATTTTTGGGGTCGAGCGGCACGACGCCGACCAGGCTCGGCCGGTCTTCCGCGATCAGCCCCTCGCGGTTCAACATCGCCTTGCCGATGAAATCCGATTTGGTGGCCGAGACCATCTTTGCGAAGCCGAGATCGGCGGGAATGACCGTGCCGTTGATTTCGTTATGCGTGACATGGCCCTTTTCGACGCGCAGCACGCTCAGCGCTTCGACGCCATAGGGCTGGATGCCGTGCTCCTCGCCGGCCTGCATCAGGGCATCGCCGACGCTTTCGCCATAGCCAGCGGGTACGGCCAGTTCGTAGGCCAGTTCACCGGAAAAGGAAATGCGGAACAACCGGCCGCGGATCTGGCCACCGAACAGCGAGACATCGCGTGCCGCCAGGAACGGAAAATTCGCGTCGGAGATATCGTCGTCGACAATCGCCTGGAGGATGATCCGCGCCTTCGGCCCGACCACCGACATCTGCGCCCATTGGTCGGTGACCGATGCGAGACGGACATCGAGAAGCGGCCAGAGTGCCTGCGCACAGAATTCCAGATGCGTCATGACGCTGGCGGCATAGGCCGTGGTGGTGGTCATGAAAAAGCGATCTTCCTCCAATCGGCTGGTGGTGCCGTCGTCATAGATGAAGCCGTCTTCGCGCAGCATCAGGCCGTAGCGAGCCTTGCCGACCGGCAATTTCAGGAAGGCATTGGAATAGACGCGGTTGAGGAATTCGGCGGCGTCCTTGCCGCAGATCTCGATTTTGCCGAGCATCGAGACGTCACAGATGCCGGCATTGCGCCGGACATTGAGCACTTCCCGGTCGACGCTCTCCCGCCAGTTGGTTTCTCCCTCCCTGGGGAACCAGGACGAGCGGTACCAGAGGCCGGTCTCGACGAAGACGGCGCCGTTCTTCTTCGCCCAGTCGTGCAGCGGAGATTTGCGCACCGGTTGGAAATGATGGCCGCTGGCAGAACCCGTCAGCGCACCGAAGGAGATCGGGGTGTAGAACGGCCGGAAGGTCGTCGTGCCGACATCAGCGGGCGACACGCCACGCGCCTCGGCCAACAGGCCGATGGCATTGACATTCGACAGCTTGCCCTGGTCGGTCGCCATGCCGTTGGTGGTGTAGCGCTTGGCAAGCTCGACATGACCGTAGCCCTCGCGAACCGCGAGGTCGAGATCTCTATGGTGCACGTCGTTCTGATAGTCGACGAAGGCCTTGCCCTTGACGCCGGGAATGGTCCAGAGCGGCTTTGTGGCGGGTGCGGCAATTTCGCCTTCGATCGCGCCGGCCGCAAAGGGCTCGCCTTTGAAGCCCAGTTCCGCGGCAAAGGCTGCCCCCTTGCCAGCACCGGCGGCAAAGCAGTCGGCGAGACTGACCGCTCCGGTCACCGAACCGGCGAGATCCAATCCTGCGAGATCCGACGGCGCCAGGAATGCCGCCTGCTCGTCTGACCAGTGCGGCTTGCCGCCGCGATGGCAGGCAAGATGGATGATCGGGCTGAAGCCTCCCGCCATAGCCAGCGCATCTGCAGAAATATCTTCCTTGGCGTTGCCTTTCGTGATGCGTATCGCACTCAGCGCCTTGCCGCCGCGGGCGTCCGAAACGACCGCGCCTCTGATCACCCGCGCCTTGCCGGAATAAGCGTATTTCGGGTCTGCGCGGCTATCGACGATGGCGGCGACGCCGACGCCTGCGGCTTCGAGATCATGCGCCAGCGCATAGCCGCTGTCATTGGTGGTAAACACTGCGGTGCTGCGCCCGGGGGCGACGCCGTATCGATTGAGATAGCTGCGCATGGCGCTCGCCATCATCACGCCCGGAATGTCATTGCCGCCGAAGACCAGGGGGCGTTCTTCGCCTCCCGCCGCAAGCAGGCCGCGTTTGGCTGCGATACGCCAAAGTCGCTCGACCGGACGGTTGGGTTCCGGCTCGCGAACATGTTTCTGCACCCGCTCGAGCGCACCAAAGACATTGCCATCATACCAGCCGAACACCGTCGTGCGGGTCATGACGCGAACATTGGGCAGGGATTCGAGTTCGTCGACAATGCGCCTGGCGAAGGCCTGCGCAGTCTCGCCGCCGATGGTCGCCGTTTCCGATAGAAGCGAGCCGCCCGCGGTCGAATGTTCGTCCACAAGGATCACGCGTGCACCGGCCCGGCCGGCGCTCAGCGCTGCGGCAAGGCCCGCGGGGCCAGCGCCAATCACCAGCAGGTCGCAATGTGCCCAGCACTTTTCGTAAGTGTCGGGATCGGCCTCGTACGTGGCCTTGCCAAGGCCAGCCGCCTTGCGGATGAATGGTTCGTAGAGCCTTTCCCAGAGGGCCGCCGGCCACATGAAAGTCTTGTAGTAGAAGCCGGCGATGAGGAACGGGCCAAGCAGGCTATTCAGCGCGCCGATATCGAAATCGAGTGACGGCCAGCGGTTCTGGCTCTTCGCCTCGAGGCCCCCGTAGAGTTCCTGCATGGTCGCGCGGGTGTTCGCCTCGGTGCGCCCGCCGCTGCCGATGGTCATCAGCGCATTGGGTTCGGCGGCTCCTGCGGTCAGGATACCGCGCGGACGATGATATTTGAAACTGCGGCCGACCAGCAGCCGTCCATTTGCCAGCAATGCGGAGGCCAGGCTGTCGCCGGCAAATCCCTTGAGCGGTGTGCCATCGAATGTGAACGACAGCGCCGACGCGCGGTCGATCAATCCGCCCTTTGCAAGACGATAGGAACTCATCGACCGCTCCCCCGTCCGACATTGGGCACGACATCGCGGCTGCCGGCGATGTCGTGGGTGGCCGTATCGCGGCTCACCACCAGCCAGCGGCGGCAGCCGGATGCGTGATGCCAATATTCCTCATAGGCGCCGCGCGGGTTGTCGCGCAGGTAGACATAATTCATCCAGGCCTCGCCTCCGGCATCCGGTTCTGGCCGGGAGAGCACGGCGCCCTTGATGGTGAATTCTTCTTTCGGTCTGGCGCCGCAATGCGGGCAGGGAACGAGACTTGCCATTTCCTTATATCCTCGGCCGGCGGTGTCAGTGAAGGTTGGGCTGGGCACCCTGGCCCTTTTCGTCGAGAATGTAGCCGCGTTCGAAACGATCGAGGCGGAAGGCTTTCGCCGTTTCATGCGGTGTGTCGCGCGCCAGGAGATAGGCGAAGCAGAAGCCGGAGGCGGGCGTCGCCTTGAAGCCGCCGTAACACCAGCCGGAATTGATGTAGAGATTTTGGATGGGTGCTTTGTCGATGATCGGCGAGCCGTCCATGCTCATGTCCATGATGCCGCCCCAGGAGCGCAGCACACTGACGCGCGAAATGCCGGGGATCATCGCCTTGCCGGCCTCCGCAACATGTTCGACGGTGGCGAGGTTCCCGCGCTGGGCATAGGAATTATAGCCGTCGATATCGCCGCCGAAGACCAGGCCACCCTTGTCGGACTGGGAGACGTAGAAATGCCCGGCGCCAAAGGTGACGACGCAGTCGATGAACGGCTTCAGGCCCTCGGTAACGAAAGCCTGCAGCACATGGCTTTCGAGCGGCAGCCGCATCCCGGCCATGGCTGCGACCTGTGACGAATTGCCGGCCGCGGCGAGCGCCAGCTTGCCGCAGCCGATAAAGCCGCGGCTCGTCTCGACACCAACAACCCTACCATTTTCCTGGCGGATGCCCGTGACCTCGCAGCCCTGGATGATGTCGACGCCCCGGCTGTCGGCGCCGCGGGCATAGCCCCAGGCCACGGCGTCGTGACGAACCGTGCCGCCGCGCCTCTGCAACAGGCCGCCCTGGATCGGAAACCGGGCATTGTCGTAGTCGAGAAAAGGCAACATCGTTCTGACGGCGGCGCGGTCCAGCAGTTCGGCATCGACGCCGTGCAGGCGCATGGCGTTTCCGCGCCGGGTAAAGGCGTCGCGCTGGGCATCGGAATGGTAGAGATTGAGCACGCCGCGCTGCGACACCATGGCGTTGAAATTGAAATCCTGCTCCAGTCCTTCCCAGAGCTTCATCGAAAGTTCGTAGAACGGGTTATTGCCCGGCAGGAGATAATTGGAGCGGATGATCGTCGTGTTGCGTCCGACATTGCCGGAGCCGACATAGTTTTTTTCCAATACGGCGACATTGGCGATGCCGTACTCCTTGGCAAGGTAATAAGCAGTCGCGAGACCGTGGCCGCCGCCACCGACGATGATCACATCGTATCGGGATTTGGGTTGCGGATCACGCCATGCCGGCTTCCAGGCCTTATTGCCGCGGATACCGTTCAGCAGGATTGAAAGGGCCGAATAGCGCATGCCAGCTGGTTCCTGATATCGATGTCATGCAGGCTATGCCGGGACAATATGGATCTCATTGCACAAAAGAGACGGATTGATATAGAATTGGGTCATGCAACTCGCCGACACGAAGAGCACCCAGGAGTTCGGCTTCCTGCTGCTGCCCAATTTCGCGCTGATGTCTTATGCGTCGGCGACGGAACCTCTTCGCGCCGCGAACCTTCTCGCCGGGCGAAACCTGTACAGAACGCTGCCCCTGTCGCTCGGTGGTGGCGCAGTCAGGAGTTCGAGTGGCGTCGAAATCGCCTGCGAGGACATGGGCAGCCAGGATTCGAATCTCCATACCGTCTTCGTCTGCGCCGGCGGCGGGCCGGCCGATTGGGCTGTGGCGGAGGCATGTTACGGTTCGTTGCGCCGGCTTTCGCGATTGG
Source organism: Rhizobium sp. P2_G2 (assembly GCF_056403555.1). NCBI lineage: Bacteria > Pseudomonadati > Pseudomonadota > Alphaproteobacteria > Hyphomicrobiales > Rhizobiaceae > Rhizobium > Rhizobium sp. P2_G2. The sequence goes on along the minus strand of NZ_JBFUFF010000036.1, from coordinate 43,751 downwards.
GTGTACGCATCGGCGGCATATCGAGCGGCTCGTTCGTGCTGGCTGCGGCGGGCCTGCTCGACAATCGCGACTTTACCATTCACTGGGAACATGCGCCGATCCTCAAGGAAGCTTTCCCGCGTCTCACGCCACGGCAGGCGCGCTATGTGCTCGACGGCGACCGGATCACGTGCGGCGGCGGCATCGCACCGCTCGATATGATGCATGCCTTGATCGCAGAACGGATGGGGTCGGTCTTTGCCCGGCGCGTCAGTGACTGGTACCTGCACACCGCGGTTGCCGAACCGTCCGCACCGCAGCGTGGCTCCTCCGCCGAACGTTTCGGGACGCATCATCCGGCCCTGCTCGCAGTACTCGAAAAGATGGAGGCGACGATCGAAAATCCGCTCGACCGCCGAACAATGGCGCGGCTGGCGGGTGTCAGCGAACGGCACCTTGATCGGCTGTTCAATACGCAGTTGCCTCGGGGATTTGTCTCCACCTACCGCATGATCCGGCTCGACCATGCGAGGAAGCTGCTCGAGCAGAGCCCGTTGTCGATTTCCGAAATCGCCTTTGCAGCCGGCTTTTCCAGCGCCTCGCATTTCTCCCGGGCTTACAAGGATCACTTCGGCATAAGACCGGGGTCGGCAAGAACCGGAGAAATCGATCGCGAGGTCTCTTCCCCGGCGGAAAAATCGCCTTGACGGGAGAAATTTATTCTTGGTGATTGATTTCTTGGAAGCCAGATGATGGGCGGTGTCGGTCCCATCACGATCGCCATGTCGATGGTCGACACCGTCATTATCACCCATCGCGCCGCGGGCAAATGCCGCCCAAATTTTGATGGGAATTCCCGCCGGACCGGGCTTGCCATCTCGCTAAAGGCGAATATAGTCAGGAAATAATTATTCCATATAAGAAAGAGGGAACGAGATGGCATTATCATGGCGTTTCTCCGCCTTGGCGGACCGGCACCGTGCTCTGGGATCGAAACTCGAGGACTGGAGCGGCATGGGAACCGCATGGTCCTATGACAAGGACATCTACGAGGAGCATATCGCGGTCCGCACCAAGGCGGGCCTGATGGATGTTTCGGGCTTGAAAAAGGTGCATCTGGTCGGTCCGCATGCGCTTGCGGTGCTGGACTACATCACCACGCGCGACGTTTCCAAACTTTATCCCGGCAAGTCGGTCTATGCCTGCATGCTGAGTGATCGCGGCATGTTCACCGATGACTGCATTGTCTATCGCAACGGCCCGAATTCCTGGATGCTCGTGCATGGCTCCGGCTCGGGCCACGAGGAGCTCGTCAAGCAGGCTGCCGGCCGCAATTGCGCCGTGCTGTTCGACGATGACCTGCACGACCTGTCGCTGCAGGGGCCGCTGGCGGTCGATTTCCTGGCAAAGCATGTCCCCGGCGTGCGCGACCTCAAATATTTCCATCACATGCAGACGACCCTGTTCGGTGCGCCGATCATGCTGTCGCGCACCGGCTATACCGGCGAGCGCGGCTACGAGATCTTCGTGCGCGGCCAGGATGCCGGCATGGTCTGGGATCGCATCCTCGACGAAGGCAAGGACATGGGCATCATCCCGTGCTGCTTCTCGGTGCTCGACATGCTGCGCGTTGAAAGCTACCTGCTCTTCTATCCCTACGACAATTCGCAGATGTATCCCTTTGCCGACCAGCCTCCGGGTGACTCGCTGTGGGAACTCGGCCTCGATTTCACCGTTAGCCCCGGCAAGACGGGCTTCCGAGGCGCCGAGGAGCATTACCGTCTCAAGGGCAAGGAACGCTTCAAGATTTTCGGCCTGCTGATCGAGGCCGACGGCCCGACCGATCTCGGCGACGAGGTCTATCAGGGCGACAGGAAGGTCGGGGTGATCACCTGTCCCAGCTATTCCAAGCTCACCAACCGTTCGATGGCCATCGCCCGCCTCGACGTCGATGTCGCCAAGCAGGGCACGCCGCTCGACGTGCGCGGCAAGAATGTTTCGGCCAAGGCGATCGCGCACACGATCACCTTCGACGATCCGGAAAAGAAGAAGCGGACGGCGATCGGCTGAGGAGCGCGCATCATGCTCGTTCAAGGAATCAAGAGCCGGCCGGTCTACGAGGGATTGATCATCGATCCCTATGCCAAGCGGCACATTTTCGCGCTCGAGGGGGAGGGCGCACTCGCCCTCCTCGAACAGAACCCAGCAAAAGAGGCGCTGGCGCGCAGCGAAATCCTCTATACGCCAGGTGCTTCGCGGGCCAGGGAGCATTTCTCCGCATTGACTGCGCTCAGTGCCGACCAGTGCTGGCAGGCACCCAGCATCGAGACATTGCTGTTCCGCCTGCGCGGCTCGCTCAACAATGCCTCGATGAGCACGCGCCTTTATATTTCCGGCACGGAAGGGTTCATCGGTCAGGCGCAGGCCATGGCGATCGATTTCGGCATGGACTTCCGCTCCATCCCGACCGAGCACCGTGGTTCACTGGCGCGCCGGGTGCAGTGCGTTCATTGCAAGGGCACGACCGACAATGTTACGGTCAGCCCGTTCACCTGCAGCCATTGTGGCTTGTCGCTCCTGGTCCGCGATCACTATTCCCGCCGGCTGGCGGCATTCCAGGGCGTCAACATCGATGCCGAAGAACCGGGCACCGCACCGGAACCGGAGGAATTGTTTACGTGAGCATCAATGCGGATATCCCGGTTCGCGTCGTAGAGGTCACCGACGTCACCGACAAGATCAAGCGCTTCCGTTTCGAGCGGACGGATGGCGGGGTCTTGCCGATCTTCTCCGCCGGCGCCCATGTCGTGGTCACCATGCAGGACGGCAGCCATCTCCGCCGCAATCCCTATTCGCTGATGTCGCCGCCGCACAAGCCCTCCTGCTTTGAGATCAGCGTCCTCAAGGTCGAGAATTCGCGCGGCGGGTCCGTCTTCATGCATGAAAAGGTGCGTGAAGGCGACCGTATGACGATCAGCCAGCCGGTCAATCTCTTTCCGGCCGACGCGCGCGGGCGCAAGCATATCCTGATCGCCGGCGGTATCGGCATCACGCCGTTCCTGGCGATGATGTCGCAGTTCCGCCGCAGCCATACGGAGTTCGAACTTCACTATGCCATGCGCTCGCGCGAGCATGGCGCCTATTGGCAGGTGCTGCTCGCCGAATACGGCCCGGAGCGCATCAAGCTCTATTTCGATGACGCGGGCGACCGCATCCCCCTCGTCCAGATTCTCGACAACCAGCCGCTCGGCACGCATTTCTACGTCTGCGGCCCCGCTGGCATGATCGACTACTGTCTTCGCACAGCCCGTGAGGCGGGTTGGCCGAAGGAAAATGTGCATTTCGAGCGCTTCCTGGCGCCTCCACCCGGCGAGACGTTTCAGGTCGAGCTGGTGCGCAGTGGCAAGACGGTCACGGTGGGCGACCACCAGAGCATTCTGGAGGCCGTCGAAGAAGCTGGTGTTGACGCGCCCTATATGTGCCGTGGCGGTGCCTGCGGCCAGTGTGAGACAGGCGTCGTTCACTGCGGCGGCACGTTGCAGCACAACGACATCTATCTGTCAGACGAGGAAAAGGCGAGCGGGCGCAAGATCATGGTTTGCGTCTCGCGCTTCAAAGGGCAGTCGCTGGCGCTCGATCTTTAGCCGGAAAAATGAAATAGGGGACCTTGCGAATGGCAATCGTGTTCAAACAAGAGACGTTTCGCGACGACTTCACCTATCGCAACAGTCCCGACAATATCAGGCGGTTTCCATTTCCCTTCGATCGTGACGAATACATGTATTCGGTCAACATGGAGCCGCATGTTCTCGGCGCCAGGAACACCGTCTACGAGAGCCTGATCGACGTCGACGAGCACTATGTCGCCGAAATGCACGACCGGGCGCTGGTGCTGAAGGAAGACCCGCTGCGCTGCCAGGCTCTGCCGCATATGATGACGGCGCAGTGGGATACGCTGGAACTCCTGATGGAGCAGCAGGCGGCGGGCTATCCCGAGCACTTCACGCTGATAAGGAATGGCGATCAGTGGCGCTGGATCAACCGGCCATTGGGCATCGACGACACCTTTACCTTTGGCGATCGCTCGACCCTTCCCTATGAGCCGATGGAATACATCACCCGGCAGGCGCAGGGCGATTTCTGCATTGTCGACCAGCGCGACGGCAATCTCTGGATGGACGCAGGCATGGTCACCACCCAAGCCGACTGGTCGCTCGATTTCGACATCGGCATGAACTTCATGGAATGGCATGGGCCTGTGCCGCTCGCCCACCAGATCGGCGTCTTCGACCGGGCGCTGAAGTTCCTGCTGAACCTGCAGCAGGGCAAGCCGGTCCGGCGCTTCAACTGGACCATGACCATCAATCCGCGGCTCGACACGAGCCCGGAAAACTATCCCAAATGGGGTACGGACCGCACGACGGTGACGCCTGACAATGTCGGTGAAAAGGTGCATCTGCGCGTCGAACTGCAGACGCTCTGGCGCCTTCCACGTTCCAACGCCATCCTGTTCGTTATCCGTTGCTATCTTATCAACATGAACGAGATTGCCACGGTGCCGAAATGGGGCCGCCGCCTGCCGCGCGTGCTGAAGACGCTGCCGCCGGAGCTCGTCGATTACAAGGGCCTGACGCGTTTCCGCGACATGACCGTCGAATGGCTGTCGAAATACGACGACGGGGCGCCGACCAGCCCGGGCATCTGGCCCGACTGACAGGCGCGCCGGAAGCAAACTCAGACAAGACCAATGTGGAGCATTTTATGACCAGAGTTGCAGTTATCGGCGCCGGCCCTTCCGGAACGGCGCAGTTGCGGGCGTTTCAATCCGCGGCCCAGAAGGGCGCCGAAATCCCGGAAGTCGTCTGCTTCGAGAAACAGGCGGATTGGGGTGGCCTGTGGAACTACACTTGGCGCACCGGCCTCGATGAATTCGGCGAGCCTGTCCATGGCAGCATGTACCGTTATCTCTGGTCGAACGGCCCCAAGGAATGCCTGGAATTTGCCGACTATACGTTCGAGGAACATTTCGGCAAACCGATCGCCTCCTATCCGCCGCGCGCCGTGCTCTGGGACTATATCAAGGGCCGCGTCGAGAAGGCGGATGTCAAGAAATGGGTGCGCTTCAACACGCCGGTGCGCATGGTCACCTATGATGACGCCAGCGGTAAGTTCACCGTCACGGCGCATGACCGCATCAAGGACCGCATGTATGACGAGGAATTCGACGATGTCATCGTCGCATCCGGCCATTTCTCGACCCCAAGCGTGCCCTATTTCGACGGCGTGGAGAGTTTCGGCGGCCGGGTCATGCATTCGCATGATTTCCGCGATGCGCTGGAATTCAAGGACCGGGACGTGCTGATCGTCGGTCGCAGCTATTCCGCCGAGGATATCGGCTCGCAATGCTGGAAATACGGCTGCAAGTCCGTGACAACAAGCTATCGCTCCAAGCCCATGGGTTTCAAATGGCCCGAGCGCTTCGAGGAGCGGCCGCTGCTCACCAAGCTTGCCGGCAAGACCGCCCACTTCAAGGACGGCTCGACCAAGGATGTCGACGTGCTCATTCTCTGCACCGGCTATCTGCACCATTTCCCGTTTTTGCCGGATTATTTGCGCCTGACGACCGGCAACCGGATGTGGTCGGACGGGCTCCACAAGGGTGTGGTTTCGATGAAGAATCCAAAGCTGTTCTTCATCGGCATGCAGGACCAGTTCTACACATTCAACATGTTCGATGCCCAAGCCTGGTATGTCCGCGACATCATTCTCGGCCGTGTCAAGCTGCCGCCGGAAGCCGAACTGAAAGCGGATTTCGACAAATGGCGCGCCCGCGAGGAGACATTGGAGGATGCCGAGCAGATGATCTGGTTCCAGGGCGACTATGTCCAGGAACTGATCGATGCCACCGACTATCCTTCGTTCGACATCCAGGCGACCAACAAGACCTTCATGGAATGGGAGCATCACAAGGGCGAGAACATAATGGGCTTCCGCGACAATGCCTACCGCTCGCTGATGACCGGCACCATGTCGCCCAAGCACCATACGCCATGGCTTGATGAACTCGACGATTCCATGGAAGCCTATCTGCGGAATTGAGTACCATAACGATAAGCGTTCGACGGAGCCCGCGTAGGCCGCCTGCTCCTCTTTCCCGTTGAGGAAAGAGGAGCCAAGCCTCCGCCATCCTGCGTGCCAAACGCCTGGAATGCACCCTTTCCCGCACAAATGCGTGCGGAGAGTAAGGTTTTATTATTCATATTCAGCAACACTCATCCGGATGAGGTCGTGATCGATGCGAGCCGAAGCCATGGATTTTCAAGACAGTGTTCTTGGCCGCATGAACGGTTTCCTCTATCGGTGCCGTGCTGATGAAAATTACACCATGCTGGAGATGACCGACGGCGTCGCCCGCGTCTTCGGTTATCCGGCCGACGAGATTCTCGGCAATCGTGTCCGTACCTTCACCTCGATCATGTGCGAGGAAGATGTCCCGCGCATGGACGAACTGGTCGGCAAGGCTCTCGAGAACAAATCGGACTGGACGATGGAATATCGTATCCGCCACCAGAAGGGCCATTATATCTGGGTGACGGAAACCGGCGGCGGCGTCTGGGGTGACGATGGCAACCTGCTCTATCTCGAAGGCAGCATCATCAATATCGAATCCTTCTATCAGCGCCTCGATGCACAGACGGCAGAAATGCGCATTACCGCCTCCAAGACCTCGGAAATCCTGCACTCACTACGCTATCTGAAGCTTCTGGCCGTCAATGCCGGCATCGAAGCCGCCCGCGCCGGCGCCGCCGGCCAGGGATTTGCGGTGCTTGCGAGTGAGATGCGGGCGCTGGCGAACGATTCGGAGGCCGTGGCGCGGGCCATAACGGCTGCCCAGCGCAAGGTGGGCTGATCAGGTCAGCTCCGAGGCCGGGTCTTCTGCGGGTCGTAGTGCGAGAGCGATACCACCGTTGCCGGCAGGCGCTTCTGCTGGCCGTCGAGTTTGCCGATCTCGACTTCGGTTCCGGGCGTCGCATAGAGGACATCGACACGCGCCAGTGCGATCGTCTTCTTCAGGATCGGCGAACGCGTGCCGCTGGTGACCACGCCGACCTGGGCGCGGCCGATATGGATGCAGTCGCCATGGCCGACAGGATCGTTGGCCGCGATATCGAGCCCGACCAGCACCTGGCGCGGATTTTCCTTGCGCTTGATCAGCGCTTCGCGGCCGATGAAATCATCGGACTTAGATTTGAGAGGCACGGTAAAGCCAATGCCGGCTTCGAACGGATCGGTCTGGTCGCTGAACTCGTAATTGGCGAAGATCAGCCCTGCCTCGATACGCAGCATGTCGAGTGCCGCCAGTCCCATCGGCTTCAGCCCGTGCGGTTCGCCGGCTTTCCAGACGGCGTCGAACACGGCAACCGCATCCTTGGGATGACAGAAGATCTCGTAGCCCAGTTCACCCGTATAGCCGGTACGGGAAACCACCACCGGCGCGCCGTTGAAATCGCCGATACGGCCGACGGCAAAACGGAACCATTCGAGGTCGGCCAGCGCAGTCTGCTTGGCCGGGGTCCAGATGATCTCATTGAGGATGTCGCGGCTCTTCGGCCCCTGCACGGCGATATTGTGCAATTGGTCGGTCGATGAACGGACCCAGGCATGGTAGCCCATCTTCTCCGCCTGCTGGCGCAGCCAGATGCCGCTGAAATCGTCGCCACCGATCCAGCGGAAATTGTTGTCGCCGAGCCTGAACAGCGTTCCGTCGTCGATCATGCCGCCATGCTCGTAGCACATCGCCGAGTAGACGACCTGTCCCACCGACAGTTTTCGCACGTCGCGCGTCAGGCAATGTTGCAGCAACGCCTCTGCATCCGGCCCCGTGACTTCGAATTTGCGCAGCGGAGAGAGATCGATCAGCGCCGCCGCCTCGCGGCAGGCCCAGTATTCCGCGGTCGGACCGTGGCCGGCAAAGCTGTTCGGCAGCCAGTAGCCGCGATATTCGACATAGTCGCGGGTCATCGCCGACAAACGTGGATGGAAGGCGGTTTCGCGGGTCAGTTCGGCATCGGCATCTGGGGTCATTCGGTAAGCCACCGCTCGTGTGAACTTTTCGGCACCGGAGAAGGTGCGCACATGGATATCGGTCGGATTCCAACCGTTGGCAGCGTCGATGTCGTCGGGGCAGGAGGACGACACGCAGACGAGATCGGTCAGCGCCCGCATGAGCACATAGTCGCCCGGCCGCGACCAGGGCTCGTCGAGATAGAGCTGATTGTTGTGGTCGATCCGCGTATTGTAGAAATAATTGAGCGCCTCCCAACCCTTGCGCGGCGCAATGCCGTAAGGATCCAGGGCGGCATTGAAATTATCCGTGCAGTTGACATGGCCCGGATAACCCATGTCGTCATAGTAACGGGAATTGCACGCTGTTGCGAAGGCGTCGTGGCGGCCGACCGTATCCTGGACGATCTCGACCAGAGGCTCGAAATCGCGGTCGAAGGCTTTCGACGGCAGGCCAGGTATCGGATAGCTGCGGCCAATCAGGGTGCGGGTGACGGTGGAATCGAGCGCGAGATCAAGCCCCTTGTCGACCTTGCGGGCGGCAAAGGCCTGGAAATCGGTGCATTGCCGGCCAGAGACGTCGATGACCTGGATGAATTCGCCGGCGCGCACGAAATAGGCCGAAGCCGTCGCTGCCCTGATACGGATGTCTTCTATCGGATCCGCTAGCGGTTCAGGCAGTGCAGACGCATAGTCAAGCCGAATGGTGGTTCGCCTTATCCTCACCTCGATGGGCGTCGCGGTGTCCTGCGTTTCGGGCGACATCGCGGTTGCCGGCGCGCAGGCGATCAGAAGGCCCTTGACGGCGATGGTGAATTCCGCCGTGCTGCCTGCCGGTGACGACGCGCCGAAGATGCGCAACGCTGCCGCGGACGCCGGATCGGCGCCGCGCCTTTCCAGTGCAGCACGCAGGCGCGCCGCAGTTTCATCGGGAGATGAAAGAATGGCTTTCAGGCCTGCTGCCTCGCCGGTGAAGGCAGTGCCCAGTCCGGCAGATTGAAAGCGGCCCTTCTCATCCACGAAGGTCAGCTCGCAGACCTGGCCGCCCTCGCTGTCGGTGACTGAAACATGATCGCCGGGCTCGACGCGCAGAAGGAGCGACCCACCACCTTTGCAGCGATAGCGTTCGGTGTCGCGCGGCAATGCCAAGACACCCGGATAGCGCATGATGCTCGCTGGTACGGGCCGAATTCCTGACAGTGGCGGGTTGGGATCTCTCACAATGAGCCTCTCGGGAACGACACACGACAGAACACCAAAATCATGCTGACAAAACGGTGCGGAAAAGTAAAGGGATGTTGACTAAAAAGAAAATATCTTGACTATGCATAAAGGGCGTACCGGTTGGAATCGCGCGTAGACGCGGCAGGTGAAAAGTGCCGGCAAGCCCGGAATATTCGGGGAGCACGTTCAGGGAATAAGACGAGAAAACGTCCGGAACAAAATGGGGAACTTCACCAATGACGGATATTGTGGATGCCGGCGTTCCCGCTGGTACAGAAGGTAAGCTTATACGCGCACTTGATTGGAAGGGCGCGTTCTGGGTGGCCGCGGGCGTGCCGCCGCTTGTTCTTTTCTCGATCGGCGGCATAGCAGGGACGACGGGCAAGCTCGCCTTCGTCGTCTGGATCATCTCGATGATCATGGGGTTTCTGCAGTCCTTTACCTATGCGGAAATCGCCGGGATGTTCGGCAACAAATCAGGCGGCGCCTCGGTCTATGGCGCGACGGCATGGCTGCGCTACTCGAAATTCGTCGCGCCGCTTTCGGTCTGGTGCAATTGGTTCGCCTGGTCGCCGGTATTGTCGCTCGGTTGCGCTATCGCGGCTGGCTACATCCTCAATGCCTTCTTCCCCATTCCGGCAGCGGATTCGCAAGCGGTGCTGAGCTGGATCACCGCCCATGCCACGTCCATCGCTGACAATAGTCCCCGTGTTACCGAATATATTGCGGCTCATGCCGGCACGTCGCCTGCCGACGCCGTCAAGGCACTGCTGAGTGCCGATGGCGTTGCGGCGCTTACGCCCGCGATACGCAACTGGTCGCTTGTCAGCTTCGGTATTCCCTACCTCGCGACCGCCAACATCAATGCGACCTTCTTCATCGGCGGCATTCTGATGCTGATCATCTTCGCCATTCAGCATCGCGGCATTTCCGAGACGGCGAGCGTGCAGAAGTGGCTCGCCATCATCGTCATGGTGCCGCTGCTCATCATCGGCGTCTACCCCATCATCAGCGGCCAGATCATTGCGGCAAACGTGACCGGCCTGGTGCCGCCGACCGGAGCCTATGCCGCCACCGACGGTTCCTGGACCAATGGCGGTTGGACGCTCTTCCTCGGCGGCCTCTATATCGCGGCGTGGTCGACCTACGGCTTCGAAACGGCCGTCTGCTATACGCGGGAACTGAAAAATCCGAAGACGGATACTTTCAAGGCGATCTTCTATTCCGGGCTCGCCTGCTGCCTGTTCTTCTTCCTCGTGCCCTTCGCTTTCCAGGGCGTGCTTGGTCATGCCGGCATGCTGGCGCCCGGCATCGTCGATGGCACGGGCGTCGGCGAGGCGCTTGGCGGTCTCATCGGTGCCGGCCGGGTCGTCACCCAACTGCTCGTCATCCTGATGATCCTGGCGCTGTTCCTGGCGATCATGACCGCCATGGCAGGGTCGTCGCGCACGCTCTACCAGGGCTCGAAGGACGGTTGGCTGCCGAAATATCTCGACCATGTGAACGAGAACGGTGCGCCTACCAGGGCGATGTGGACGGACTTCGCCTTCAATCTCTTCCTTCTTGCCATCGCATCGGACGCCAGCGGCTACTTCTTCGTGCTGGCCGTGTCGAATGTCGGTTACATCATCTTCAACTTCCTCAACCTCAATTCCGGCTGGATTCATCGCGTGGATTCGGGTCACGTCGAGCGTCCGTGGAAGGCGCCCTCCTGGCTCATCGGCCTGAATACCATCCTTGCCTTCGTCAATGCGCTTTTCCTCGGCGCCGGAGCCAAGGTCTGGGGCTATGCGAACGCTCTCTGGATCGGTTTTGCCTTCGCGGCTCTCATTCTGCCTGTATTCGCCTACAGGCACTATGTCCGCGACGGCGGCAAGTTCCCGGACGGGGCCATGGATGACCTCGGACTGGTTGGCCAGGATATGGGTGTCAAGAAGGCCGGCTTCTTACCCTATCTGGCGCTGGTGGCTGGCGTTGCCGTCGTACTGATCGGCAATTGGGCCTTCCAACTGCCCGCATAGCGGTGGCTGGAACCCGACCGGCAATTCCCATCTAGGGACAAAGGTGGGAGTTGCCTGAGCAGACGGACGGCATTTCCCCAATGGGACAATGCAGCCGATTCATCGGTAAAGCAGGGGGACGATCGGCCGCCGCGGTGACAGATCTTCCCTCGCGCCTCTTTGTGGTGATCTGTTCTCGGGCCGTTGCGAAATCGACAAGGGGCTCAGTTCGACCAGCCGGCTCGCCTGGGCCAACCGGATATCGTTACCGGCTGCAGGTGACCATTCCTTAGATGGATCGAGGACAATCGGCTGATGTGTCAAGGCTCCGTCAGGCGCCCGGTCTCTCCCGGCAGGATTTTCGTTACAGTTGAGAAAATTTCACTGGGAGGATAGGGTCTCATCGGCAGACCTTGCCCTGCAAAAAGGATATCGAATGAAAACCAAGGCGGTCAAAATACCGGACGATACGCACCCACATGGTAAAAGCCCGGCTTTGTCGCAGGACCCGCACGCGGTTCGCGAGCCGAAGGAAAACAATCTTGAAATGGCGATCGGTCATGAGGTCCGGGCCTATCGTAAGAAGCTCGGGATCACGGTCACAGACCTCGCTGCCGCCACCGGAATTTCGCTCGGAATGCTTTCGAAGATCGAGAACGGCATGATCTCGCCGTCGCTGACAACGCTGCAGTCGCTATCGAAAGCATTGGGGGTGCCGTTATCGGCCTTCTTCCGCCGCTATGAGGAGCCGCACAATGCCGTATTCGTCAAGTCCGGCCAGGGTGTTGAGCTTGAGCGCCGCGGTACGCGCGCTGGCCATCAATACAATCTGCTCGGCCACATCGACAACAATTCGACAGGCGTCACCGTCGAGCCCTATCTCATAACATTGACGGCAGATTCCGATGTCTTTCCGACGTTTCAGCATGAGGGAATGGAGTTCCTCTACATGCTCGAAGGCGAGGTGGTCTATCGTCATGGCGATCAGCTTTATTCCATGCAGCCCGGCGACAGTCTGTTCTTCGATGCGGATGCCCCGCACGGGCCAGAGGTTCTTGTGAAGCTGCCCGCGCGATATCTGTCGATCATTAGCTATCCGCAACGCGGAAAGTCGAAATAACTTGCCTTACAAGAAAAAAATATTCTTGAGGTTGAAAAACCACTGGAGACCTGATAGCCATTTTTAAGACACGAAGACGGAGGGTTAGCTCATGTGCGGTATTGTCGGATTGTTCCTGAAAGATCGAAGCCTTGAACCGCAGCTTGGTCAGCTGCTTTCGGACATGCTTGTCACCATGACTGACCGCGGGCCGGATTCCGCCGGTATCGCGATCTATGGAGGCGCGGCCAGCGGCAGAGCGAAAGTGACCGTCCAGTCAGCCGATCCGACCGCCGATTTTTCCGGCCTTGCTGAAGCGCTGAAGGAAAATGGCGTCGAAGCCTCGGTCACGGAAAAAAGCACCCACGCGGTGCTGGATATTCCCTTCGAAAAGCTGGATGGGATTCGTGCCATCCTGGCGGCCGTCCGTCCGAACATCCGGATCATGGGATCGGGCGAAAGCGTCGAGATCTACAAGGAAGTCGGCCTGCCCAAGGATGTCGTCACGCGCTTCGCCGTGCGGGCCATGGCCGGCACGCATGGCATCGGCCATACCCGCATGGCGACGGAATCGGCGGTCACGACGCTTGGCGCCCATCCGTTCTCGACCGGCAGTGATCAATGCCTGGTACACAACGGCTCGCTTTCCAACCACAACAATTTGCGTCGCGAACTGGTGCGTGAAGGCATGACCTTCGAGACGCAGAACGATACGGAAGTTGCCGCCGCCTACCTGACCGCCGAAATGGCCAAGGGCAAGAATCTCGGCGAGGCGCTGACCGGCGCGCTCGACGATCTCGACGGCTTCTTCACCTTCGTCGTCGGCACCAAGTCGGGTTTCGGCGTCGTCCGCGATCCGATCGCCTGCAAGCCAGCCGTCATGGCCGAGACGGATCAGTATGTCGCCTTCGGCTCCGAATACCGCGCGCTCGTCAATCTGCCCGGCATCGACAATGCCCGCGTCTGGGAGCCGGAACCCGCCACCGTCTATTTCTGGGATCACGCCAAGGCTGCCTGACGGGCACCGGGAAAGTGACGCCGGCTTTCCGTCCGGCGTCGTGACATCAACGAGGATTCAATGCCGACATTCGACCTTTCCAAAACGCCTTTGCGCGAACTCAACAGCGCGCTCCACGGATTGCCGGCGGGCACCAATGACACCAGTTTCGAAGTCATCAACCCGCGCGGCAGCCATGCGGTCGCCGTCGGCATCGACAGCCCGCTCAGCGTCACCGTCAAGGGTTCCGTCGGCTATTATTGCGCCGGCATGAACGATGGCGGCACGATCACGGTCAAGGGGTCGGCTGGCCCCGGTGTTGCGGAGAACATGATGTCCGGCACGGTGATCATCGAAGGCGACGCCAGCCAATATGCCGGCGCCACCGGTCGCGGCGGCCTCTTGGTCATCAGGGGCAATGCAGCTTCGCGCTGCGGCATTTCGATGAAGGGCATCGACATCGTCGTCCATGGCAATATCGGCCATATGTCGGCCTTCATGGGCCAGTCCGGCCATCTCGTGGTTCTGGGCGACGCCGGCGATGCGCTGGGCGACTCGCTCTATGAGGCCAAGCTCTTCGTGCGCGGTTCAGTCAAAAGCCTGGGCGCGGACTGCATCGAGAAGGAGATGCGCCCGGAGCATCTCGAAAAGCTTGCAGATCTTCTCGAAAAGGCCGGCGTCACGCACACCAGGCCGGAGGAGTTCAAGCGCTACGGCTCGTCCCGCAAGCTCTACAACTTCAACATCGATAACGCCGACGCATATTGAGGCGGGGAAACTCCATGTCCTATCACAATCCCTATACTCCGCCGCGCAAGTCCGCGACCTTCGACGACTATACGCTGGCAGAGATTCGCCGTGCGGCCGCGACCGGCATCTACGACATCCGTGGCGCCGGCACCAAGCGCAAGGTGCCGCATTTCGACGACCTCCTGTTTCTCGGGGCATCGATCTCGCGCTATCCGCTCGAGGGCTATCGCGAGAAATGCGATACGACGGTGACGCTCGGCGCCCGCTTCGCCAAGAAGCCGATCACGCTCAAGACGCCGATCACGATTGCCGGCATGTCGTTCGGTGCGCTTTCGGGCAATGCCAAGGAAGCGCTCGGCCGCGGCGCCACCATTGCCGGCACCTCGACCACAACAGGCGATGGCGGCATGACCGATGAAGAGCGCGGCCATTCGCAGACACTGGTCTATCAGTACCTGCCGTCACGCTATGGCATGAATCCCAAGGACCTGCGCCGTGCCGACGCTATCGAGGTCGTCGTCGGCCAGGGCGCCAAGCCCGGTGGCGGCGGCATGCTGCTCGGCCAGAAGATCTCCGATCGCGTTGCCAATATGCGCAACTTGCCCAAGGGCATCGACCAGCGCTCGGCCTGCCGCCATCCCGACTGGACCGGCCCGGACGATCTCGAAATCAAGATCATGGAACTGCGCGAGATCACCGACTGGGAAAAGCCGATCTATGTGAAGGTCGGCGGTGCGCGGCCCTATTACGACACGGCGCTTGCGGTGAAGGCCGGCGCTGATGTCGTGGTGCTCGACGGCATGCAGGGCGGCACGGCGGCCACGCAGGATGTCTTTATCGAAAATGTCGGCATGCCGACGCTGGCCTGTATCCGCCCGGCCGTCCAGGCGCTGCAGGAACTCGGCATGCACCGCAAGGTGCAACTGATCATTTCGGGCGGCATCCGCTCGGGCGCCGATGTCGCCAAAGCGCTGGCACTCGGCGCCGATGCAGTGGCGATCGGCACGGCGGCCCTGGTCGCCATCGGCGATAACGATCCGCGCTGGGAAGAGGAATACCAGAAGCTCGGCACCACGGCCGGCGCCTATGACGATTGGCACGAGGGCAAGGATCCGGCCGGCATCACCACCCAGGATCCTGAACTGATGCAGCGGCTCGATCCGATTGCTGCCGGCCGTCGGCTGGCCAACTATCTCAAGGTCATGACGCTGGAAGCGCAAACGATCGCGCGCGCCTGCGGCAAGAACCATCTCCACAATCTGGAACCGGAAGATCTCTGCGCGCTGACGATGGAGGCTGCCGCCATGGCCCAGGTGCCGCTGGCCGGCACGAATTGGTATCCGGGCAGGGGGAGCTTCTGACGTGAGAACCAACCGGGCGGCGTTTGCCTGACACGCACTTGATGAGGCGTATGCCGGCGATCGTCGACCCATGCGAATTCGGTCCGCACCGAGCACTGGTGCGGCCCTTTTGAATGAAGGGGCAAAAGCCCCACTGGCAAAGAATGGGGAACTACGAATGACTGACAATCTCGAGGCCTGGGCCAAGGAACGCGGCGTCAAATATTTCATGATCAGCTATACCGATCTCTTCGGAGGCCAGCGCGCCAAGCTGGTGCCGACAGCTGCGATCGCCGGCATGCAGAAGGACGGTGCGGGCTTTGCCGGCTTTGCCACATGGCTGGACCTGACGCCGGCGCATCCGGACCTCTTTGCCATTCCCGATGCATCCTCGGTCATCCAGCTTCCCTGGAAAAAGGAAGTCGCCTGGGTGGCTGCGGATTGCACGATGGAAGACAAGCCCGTCGACCAGGCGCCGCGCGTTCTCTTGAAGAATTTGATCAAGGAAGCGGCAGACGAGGGATATCGCGTCAAGACCGGCGTCGAAGCGGAGTTTTTCCTGATCAACTCGGACGGCACCGCGATATCGGATGAATTCGATGCCGCGGAAAAGCCCTGCTATGATCAGCAGGCCGTGATGCGGCGATACGATGTGATTGCCGAAATCTGCGACTATATGCTCGAACTCGGCTGGAACCCCTATCAGAACGATCATGAGGACGCCAACGGCCAGTTTGAAATGAACTGGGAGTTCGATGACGCGCTGGCGACCGCCGACAAGCATTCCTTCTTCAAGTTCATGGTCAAGTCGATCGCCGAAAAGCATGGATTGCGCGCCACGTTCATGCCGAAGCCGTTCAAAGGCCTGACCGGCAATGGCTGCCATTGCCACATTTCGGTGTGGAGCACGGATGGCGCCAACAATGCCTTCGCCGACAAGGCAGCCGATTTCGGCCTGTCGCAGAAAGGTCGCAACTTCCTCGGCGGCATCATGAAACATGCCTCGGCGCTTGCCGCGATCACCAATCCGACCGTCAATTCCTATAAGCGCATCAATGYACCGCGAACGATCTCCGGTGCAACATGGGCGCCGAATTCCGTCACCTGGACCGGCAACAACCGCACGCACATGGTACGCGTGCCCGGACCTGGCCGTTTCGAATTGCGCCTGCCCGACGGGGCGGTGAACCCCTATCTGCTGCAGGCGATCATTATTGCCGCCGGCTTGTCGGGGCTGCGCAGCAAGGCCGATCCGGGCCGCCACTACGATATCGATATGTACAAAGACGGTCACACAGTCACCGGCGCACCGAAACTTCCGCTCAACCTTCTCGACGCTCTGCGTGAATACGAGAAGGATGAGGACCTCCGGGCGGCGATGGGCCTTGGTTTCTCCGCGGCCTACCTCAAGCTGAAGCACAATGAGTGGAACGCTTACGCGGCCCATTTCACGGCCTGGGAACGCGAGTCGACGCTCGACATCTGAGGCCAAGAGGACACGCCTCATCGACTGCTGTCTCCCGAAAGGGTCTCCGGCTTCGGGAGACATGCGCAAAACAAAGAACAGTTTTGCTGCAAGAGACGATGCGGATCTCGATGTCCGACGATCTTGCCGGTTAAGTGTTGGGCATGCGGGCCTGCTCGACATTGGCTGGGAATACCGCGCCATGCATCGGCTATCGGTTCACTGTCACCCGAAACTCCGGCTTCACATAAAGCTCCAGCACCTTGTCGATCACATAGCCGACGAAAAAGTCGTGGTTCCAGCCCAGGCATTGGGTGATCTGCTGCCAGGAGGGCGGGGAGGCGAGCATGTAGATGAAGCAGGCGGCCTCGACAATGTCTGTGCCGTCCTTGACATGGCCCTCCGCCTCGATGCGCTTGAGAAAAACCTTCTCGATCGTGTCGCGCAAATCCTTCATCCGCGCCTGCAGCGCGTCGCGGGCATCGTCGTCGGTCAGCGAGGCGGAATAGAGCGCCAGGAGCAGCGGGCCGGCTGTCGGCAGGGAATTGAGCCAGACCTTCAGCATCGCTACCAGGCTTTCCACGCCAGAGACGTCAGGAAGACCGTTGAACAGGACATCGGCGCCCTCAAGCTGCCGGTCGTTGAACTGTGCCACCTCGAACAGCAGATTGGTACGACTTTGGAAATGCCAGTAGACGGCCTGCCGGGTGAGACTGGCGGCCTTGGCGATCTTCGTCATCGTCAGACCGGCAATGCCCTCGTTTCTGGCCATCGACCAGGCGGCCTCGACGATCGCCTGATGCGACATCTCTTTCGCGCTCTTCTGCATTTGTCATTTGTAAAATACTTTGGTGATTTCTTCAATATGCCGGATAGTTCATGTTTTACATACGTAAAGTATTATCAACAGCAAAATGAGACGGTGAAAATCGGGCGGAGACCCGGCGCCGGGCGCATCCCCGGCGTCCTGTTGGCTGCGATTTCGTAGGCTATAACAATCCTCCGAATGCGATGGATCGTTCAGGCCATGGCGACACGTGAGCGACGCCATCGCACTTGAACTCGACCGGGGTCCTTCAGCCTGCCGCTAGCACGAAGGCGGCAGGACGTAGTTGAAGGGTGAGGGCAGGTCGATGACGAACCTGACATCCGCTGCATTTGAGGCCACGATCAGCTGATAGTCGCCCGGCTCGGCCCGGAAGGCGCCGGCCTCGACGTCGAAATAGGCGAGGTCACGCGGCAGGATGGTCATCACAGCCGTGCCCGTTTCATTGGGTTGCAGCAAAAGTTTGGTGAAGGCGCGCAGTTCCTTGTCCGGCCGCTCCACCTTGGTCTTGGGCGAGCGCACATAGAGCTGGACCAGTTCCGAACCGGCCCGTTCGCCGATATTGGTCAAGTCAATGCTGATCGTCACGCCGTCGGGACCCATTTCAGCGGCTGACAAACGTGGCTCGCTCCAGCTGAAGCGGGTATATCCAAGGCCGAAGCCGAATGGGAAGAGTGGCTCGACGCCCCGTATATCGTGATGCCGGTAGCCGACGAAGACGCCTTCGGCATAGCGTACGTGTCCGTCCTTGCCGGGATAGACGGCAGGATCGCCGGTCATGCTGGAATTGTCGGATAGCGTCTTCGGGAATGTCTGCGGCAGGCGCCCGCCGGGCTCGACATCGCCAAACAGGACGTCGGCGACGGCATTGCCCAGTTCCTGCCCGGGATACCACATCTGCATCACGGCGCGAACCTTGCCGAGCCAGGGCATTTCTACGGGGCCGCCGGTCTGCAGCACGACGATCGTGTTGGGATTGGCGGCAGCGACACGCTCGATCAGTTCCTCCTGCCGGCCCGGAAGCCGCATGTCGGGCAGGTCCAACCCTTCAGTATCCCACTCGCCGTCGCGACCGACGAAGAGCAGCGCCACATCGGCGTTGCGGGCAATCTCGACCGCTGCCTGGAGATCGGCCTCGCCGAGCGGCTTTTCGACGCCGAAACGAATGGCCGTGAGATTGATTCCCTCCTCGGTCACCGGCGACGGTTCATATTCGACGGTGACCGTATAGGCCCGGCCAGCATCGAGCAGGACTGAACCGCGCTGTTCGTCATTGGCGGTGCCGAAATAGTTCTCGCCATGCGTCCAGCCATCATAGCCGTTGACCGTAAGCCTGCCATCGACGAAGAGGCGCGCCAGGCCGGCATTGGTCATGCCGAAGACATGGTCGCCACTCTCTTCGGGCACGAATTGCATCGTCATCCGGGCCGAGAAATCGGCCGGGTCGAGTTCGCCTGACGGCAGCACGAACCAGAAGAATTCCCCCTTGTCGACAGTCTCGACATGAACAGGAGCGCCCTGGCAGCCGCGCCCTCTAAAATACTCGGTGGTGATCTTGCCCTTGAAGACGTCGATCAAGCGGTTATGACGGCAGCCGACCGCGTGGCTGATGCTGTTGGCATTGGACAGCGCCGCGCGAATGCCGTCGAGCGGGCTGACCGAGTAGTGCGCCGCAATCTGCGCGCTGCCGCCACCCATGACGCGTGCCGTGGCCGCATTCGGTCCGAGCACGGCAAGCCGGTCGAGCGACGTCTTGGCGAGCGGCAGGATACCGTCATTCTTGAGCAGCACGGCGCCTTCGGCCCCGAGGCGCCGGATCAGCGCCCTGTCCTCGGGCAGGTCGACCGCCTGTTCGGCAAGATCGGGCTTGGTCTCGAACGCGCCGACGCGCTCGAGCAGCCGCAATATCCGCCGCGCCGCCGCCCGCACCGTTTCCGCGTCGACCTCGCCTTCCTGCACAGCCGCGACCAGCTTCTCGCCACGGTCGCGCGCCGGTCCCGGCATTTCGAGATCGAGGCCGGCATTGACCGTCTCGGCGGTCGAATGCGAGCCGAACCAGTCCGACATGACGATGCCGTCGAAACCCCATTCCTCGCGCAGCACCTGGGTGAGCAGCCAGGGATGCTCACTCGTATAGGTACCGTTCAGGCGGTTATAGGATGACATGACGGCCATCACGCCGGCGCGCTTGACCGCCTGCTCGAACGGCGGCAGGTAGATTTCACGCAGGGTCCGCTCATCGATGTCGGAGGACATGGTCTGCCGCTCGATTTCGGATTCGTTGCCGGCGAAATGCTTGATCGTCGCCGCGATCCCCTGGCTCTGCACACCCTGGATATAGGCGACGGCCAGTTCGGCCGTGAGCATGGGATCCTCGGAATAGCATTCGAAATTCCGCCCGTTGAGGCCGGATCGATGAATGTTCACCGTCGGTGCAAGCAGCACGGCAGCCCCCTTGCTCTTCGCCTGGCCGGCGAGGGCCACACCCATTTGCTTGACGAGATCAGGATTCCAGGTGGCGCCAAGGGCGATCGCAACGGGAAAGCAGGTCGCCTTTACGCCGGCAACCAGAGAGCCGGCACCGCGCGCGCCATTCGGCCCATCCGTCACCTTGATCTTTGGCACGCCGAGCCGCTCGACGGGAACGGTCGTCCAGAAATCGGCGCCGGACAGCAGGGAGACCTGCTCTTCGAGCGTCATCTGGTCGAGAATGGAATCGATCATGCAAACCTCCCGTTCAATCGAATTTGGACATGCCGAGTCGCAGGCCTCCAGCCGCCACTGTCGTCACTAAACTTACCGATTACTCGGTATTTTTAAGATGTCAATAGCCGGACCATGATGTATGAAGGGGGGCGCTGAAGAAATCTGCTGCAGGGATGTCAAACCGTCGCCATCCGGATAGAAGAAGCAGAAGAAAACGATGGGGAGCTTTGCGAATTGAAGTCCGTGCAGGAGGAAAAAAGGCGCCGATCCCCGAAGGGAGAAATGCGTCGCGCCGAAATCCTGACAGCTGCGATGCGGCGCTTTGCCGAAGACGGCTACCAGAATGCCGCCATAGGCGACGTGGCCCGGGACGTCGGCCTGTCGCTGCCTGGCTTGCTGCATCATTTCCCCACCAAGGTCGATCTTCTGCTTGCCATACTGGACAAGCGCGATCTCGACAGTGCCGATATCATCGGCCATTACCGCGCTGATCTTCGCAGCCTGCTTACGGGCATGATCGAAGTCTTCCGCCGCAATGCCGAGATGATCGAAGTCGTCCGCGCGTTCGCTATCCTGAACGCCGAGAGTCTGACGAAGGATCACCCCGCCAAAGCCTGGTTCCGCGATCGTGCCACACAACTGCAGAACGACATCGCAACGACTTTCGAGTGGGCCGCCGCCGATGGCACGGTGGATGGCAGGATCGATGGCAAGGCGATGGCAGCTGAGCTGATCGCGGTGATGGACGGCCTGCAGATGCTCTGGCTGCGCGATCCCGACCGCTTCGATATGGTCGGCGGATTGGAAGCCTATGTCCGTCGCCTGCTGGCGAGCCTTGGTTTGGACGCCGATTTAAAAGGCGTTGAGCGATAAGAACGGGTTGCTATCCGCCGCTTTCCGTGGCCGCGCCACATCTTCGCCGACGGCTTCGAGTGCGAAGGGTTGAAGCCCTCCGCACCCGACAGGTTTAGGCGTTTGCCGGAGCTTTCGCCGGAACCATGGCGTTGATCGCCACCGCGACCACGATGTTCGCGGCGAGTGCAAGCAGACCGGTATAGACCGTGAAAGGTTCTCCGCCGAGGCTGATCATGTGCAGCGGCTTCCAACCGGCGTCCCAGACGAGGAATGTGCCGCCAAAGAAGCCGACGAACCAGCCGGCCAGCAGTGCCGGCGCCTTGAACCAGTTGGTGTAGAGCCCGAAAACCAGAGCCGGAAGCGTCTGCAGGATCCAGATGCCGCCGAGCAATTGCAGATCGAGTGCAAACTGGGTGGGCAGGAAGATGATCACCAGCAGCGCACCGACCTTCACCACCAGTGAGGTGATTTTCGCCACCTTGGCTTCGCCGGCGTTGCTGACTCGGGGATCGACATAGGCTTTCCAGAAATTGCGGGTGAAGAGATTGGCCGCGCCAATGCTCATCACCGCCGCCGGCACCAGCGCGCCGATGGCAATCGCGGCGAAAGCAAAGCCGGAGAACCAGCCGGAGAACAGCGTCTTGAACAGGGTCGGAACCACGTCGGTTGCGCTGTCGAGCTTCAAGTTTGCGGCATGGCCCATGTAGCCGAGCAGGGCGAGAAGGCCAAGCAGCAGCGTGTAGGCCGGCAGAAGCACGGCGTTCTTGCGGATCGTCTTGCCGCTGTTGGAGGCGAAGATCCCGGTCAGCGTATGCGGATACATGAAGGCTGCGAGCGCCGAACCAAGAGCAAGCGTCGCATAGGCGACATATTGGCCGCCACCGAGCAAGAGATTGCCCTTGCCTGCGGCCTGGAACGCGGCATCGGCAGAGGCAAAGACATTGGCATAACCGCCGAGCTTTGAGGGTATCAGTGCCACGGCGGCGAGTACCACGATATAGATCATGATGTCCTTGACGAAGGCTATCAGGGCAGGCGCGCGCAGGCCGGCCGAATAGGTGTAGAGCGCCAGCACGATGAAGGCCACGGCGAGCGGCAGTTCACCATGCAGGCCGAGCGCCTTCAGCACCGCCGTCATGCCGACCAGCTGCAATGCGATATAGGGCATGGTGGCGATCACGCCCGTGGCTGCGACGGCAAGTTCGAGACCGCGCGAGCCATATTGCCCGTGCACGACGTCGCCCGCCGTCACATAGCCAAAATCCTTGGCGCGTTTCCACAGAACCGGCATGACCATGAAGACGAAGGGATAGACGACGATCGTATAGGGCAGGGCGAAGAAGCCATAGGCGCCGACCGTATAGACGAGAGCCGGTACCGCGATGACCGTATAGGCGGTATAGAAATCGCCGCCGACCAGGAACCAGGTGATCCAGGTGCCGAAGCTGCGTCCGCCCAGACCCCATTCATCGATGTGGGCAAGCGTTTCAGGCTTGCGCCAGCGGCTGGCGACGAAGCCCATGATGGTGACGAGCGCGAAGAAGAAGATGAAGACAGCGAGTGCGGTGGGATTGATCTCAGTCGTCATGGCGCGTGCTCCGATAGGCGATCCAGGTCAGCGCGGCGGTGATCGGCACCCAGAGCAGCTGATACCAGTAGAAGAACGGGAAACCGAACAGAGCCGGCTCGCGCATATTGTAGAAGGCCGGCCAGAGCAGGCCGATATAAGGAATGACGAGCAGCCAGAGCGCTGCCTTGTTCTGTGGTTTTTCCACGTCGGATACCTCTCGGGCGCCGGATGTCGGCACCAAGTTGCAGTTGTCGGCTTGGAAGGTGATTTGTCAGTCGCTGGACGGAGTGAGCCTGGCTCGTCCTGCAGCGACCGGTTTTCCGAATGAACGGAAGAAGGCGTGACGCATTTGAAGTCCTCCCAACGGCTCGCGCTCGGCCAGCCGTAGCGAAGTCCTATGGCGGAGCTTTTCGTCCGGCAAGGGGGCTCAAGGCATGAAATAGCCGGGCCTACCCAGAACTGGGTAGACGGGTTTTACCCTGCTTTCGCGCCGATTCCATGATCCAGCGCGTAGCGGATGATGCCGGCCGTCGTGGCGATCCCGAGCTTCTTCTTGAGGTTCTTGCGATGTGTCTCCGCCGTGGCGGGGGTGATCCCGAGGCTCTCGGCGATCTCCTTGTTGCTGCGGCCGGCGACGATCAGGCCGAGCGTATCGCGTTCGCGCGGCGTCAGGCCGTCGCCCTCGTCGGGAGAACCCCGCTCCATCAGCGCATCGTGAACACCGGACGAGAAATATCTCCCCCCACCGGCTACGATCTCGATCGCCTTGACGATCTCATCGGTCGAGACGTCCTTGAGGATATAGCCCGCAGCGCCGCGCATGACGGAGGAGGAGATATATTCGCGGCTGTCATGCATCGACAGCATCACGATCCGTGCCTCGGGCAGCTCTTTGCGGAAAAGCTCGATCGCATCGATGCCGCTGAGCTTCGGCATGTTGATATCCATGAGCACGACCTGCGGCCGGACCTGTTTTCCAATATCGAGGCCGAGCTGTGCCGACGCCGCAGTGCCGGAGACTTCGATATGGTCGAAGGTTTCGAGCACGGCCTTCAGGCCATCGAGCACGAGCGGATGATTGTCGATCAGCAGGATCTTGATCTTGAAGCGGTCGGTCATGCGGCTTCCGCGCGTGTGAGTGGAAGGCGATTGGCCGATTTCGGCATCATCGCCGTCAGCGTCGTGCCCGCCGCGCTGCTGTCGATCAGAAGCAGGCCACGGAAATGCGCCATCCGTTCCTGCATGTTGCGCAGGCCGAGGCCAGATCTATCCGCGGCCCCCTCCTTGCCGAAGCCGGTGCCATTGTCCGACACTGTCATGCGCGCGCGTCCCCCATCAGTCCAGAGCCTGACGTCAAGCCTGGTGGCGCCGGAATGCCGTTCGACATTGTTGAATGCCTCCTGCGCGACGCGGTAAAGGGCTGTGCTCGCCTCCGGCTTCAGCATATCGACGAAGCCCGCCGCGCCGATTTCCGTCTCGATTGCCGTGCGCTCGCCAAAATGATGGCAGAGCGCTTCAAGCGCTGCAGTCAGTCCGAGATCGTCGAGGGCACGTGGACGCAGATCATGGGAGAGCCGCCTGATCTCTTTGATCGCGCCGTTCAACGCTTCGACACCGCGGTCGATCGTGACGGCGGCCTCCTCGACATTGGTCTTCACCTTGCGGCTGGCAAGGTCCATCGTGTAGCGCACGCCAAGCAGGTTTTGGGAGATGCCGTCATGCAGTTCCCGCGCCAGCCGCGAACRCTCCTCTTCCTGTGTGTCGATCACCCGTTGGGTCAATTCTTTTAGCCGGCCATCGGCCATGCGGCGTTCATGGAAGGTGAGAAACATGCAGGTGGTGAACACGACCAGCACCGCAGGCACGGCGATCAGCGCGACGATCACAAAAGTCTTCTTGATACTGGCGCGCATGGCGATGTTCGCGGCGGCACTTTGCGCATAGACATCGTCGAGATAGACACCGGTCCCTACGACCCATCGCCATTTGTCGAGGCTGACGACAAAGGACAGCTTGTCGGCGATCTGTCCGGTGGACGGCTTCTGCCATTTGTATTGGTGCAGGCCACCGCCGGCCTTGGCCGTGGCGATCAGTTGGGCGATCACCTTGTCGCCATCGGGGTCGGTCAGGTTCAGCCAGTTGCGCCCGTGCCGAAAACTCTGGCGCGGATGAACGATATTGTTGCCGTCATAATCATAGACGAAGAAATAGCCGTCCTTGCCGTAATCGAGCGAGGTCAGGATCGCCGCCACCTTGTCCTTGGCGGCCTGGTCGTCGAGAGCCGCTTCGCCATAGGTTGACTGGATTGCCGACAGTGCGAGATGGGTCAGGTTGAGAATCTCGGCTTCCTTGGCCTTCAGCATATTCTGCTCGAATGTCGCGATATTATCTCGGGCGAGCTTTGCCGATTGCCAGGTGATGAAGGCCGTGATCGCCAGGATCGCAATCACCAGCGGAATGATCGCAAGCGCGATGATCTGATGTCTCAACGTCACGAGATGGACTCCCAAGGTGGCCGATAGGCCGAGAATTCCATTCAGTAAGGCGTCAAGTATGGCATGCGGTCAAGCGGGGCTGAGTGCGTGCTTGCGATCTGATGTTTCGTCGCCCCACCTTATTTCGCTGAAAAGAAGCTTTGGATCGCAAGCGCTGCAGCGCCCCGCGCCCAATAGTCGGGATGCCAGTCGATGACGAGTTCAGGTCTGGTCAGGGGATACTGGCGTTCGAAACCCTGCCGGACCGCATCCGTCAAATGCGACCCGAAACGAATAGCCTCGCCGCTCACGATGACTAGCTTCGGATCGACGAACATGACGAGGTTGGCGAGCCGCTCGCCCAGTTCACGGCCGGTCTGTTCAAGAAACGCGATCGCCTCGGGGTTGCCGCTTTCGGCAGCGTGCTGGAGGTCGGTTCCGTCTCCGATCAGCCGCCATCGCTCCATGAGCGAGGGTTCGGAAAACCGCGCATCCCACGTCGCCGCGGATGCCGGATCGCCCGGGTCACGGCAGAATCCGATCTCGCCGGCCGCATAATGCGACCCGCTCAGCACCTGTCCGTTTATAACAACTGCTGCCCCGACCCCGGTTCCCATGATGAACACCGCGATCGAACCATGCGCACGCCCATGACCGAAGAGTTGCTGCGCAATGGCATAGGCGTTGACGTCGTTGTCGATCCACACGGGAATGTTGGCACTGGCCTCGACCAGGGCGGCGATCGGAACCGTGTCCCAACCGAAACGGTGCGACCTCATGCAGACGCCCCGATCCCGGTCGATGAGCCCCGGCAGCCCCAGACCCATGCCGACGAGTTTCCTGCGCCGTTCGTCTTCATCCGGCATCAGGCGCGCGACGATATCATGGCATTTTGCCGCCACGATTTCCGGCGACGGTTCGGGAATATCGAGCTGGATGGATTTGAGAGGGGAGGTCGCCAGGTCGGTCAACACCGCCTCGATAYTCCCAGACATGATCTTGACGCCGATCGAGTATCGACTGGCATAATCGATCTGCAGCGAGATGGGCCGGCGGCCTCCCGAACTCTTCTGTTGCGGGCCCTCGAAAATAAGGCCGTCTTCCATCAAGTCGGTGATGAGCGTGGTCACCGCTGCTCCGGATAATCCCGTTGTCTGCGCGAGCTCCACCCGGCTGCGCGAGCCTTCCCGCCGCAGGATATCGAGAATGAGCCTTCGGTTCGTTTTCCTGATTTCCGCGGGGTCGCCTTTTCCGTGCATCGCGATGGACATCTCATTGATCTTCCTACGATCTCTCATAATCCCGAGACGCTGTACATCTCCTACTTACTTAATTATCTTAATTAAGTATTGCAATATGCGTGATCCGGTGTTATCAAGCTGACCGACAAAGGGCGGGAACGGAACACGGGATCACCCGAGCCAAAAAGCCCGAGAGTACCGGAGGATCAATTGCGGATCATTGTTTCAACCAGCCAGGCCGCCTGGGTGGAGGATGAATGTCGCCCTGTCGGCGGCAATGCGGACGTAGAAGCATCTGGCACGATAACGCCGAATTTCCGCGGCTTCGGCGCCTGCTTCAGCGAGCTATCATGGATCGCCCTTCAGGCGGCGGAAGAGGGCTCCCGCGCTATCCTGATCGACAAGGTCTTCTCGCCGCAGGGTCTCGATCTGCATTACAACCGTCTTCCGATCGGCGCGAGCGACTTTGCCGAAAGCTGGTACAGCCATAACGAAACCGAAGATGATTTCCCGATGGAGCATTTCTCCATCGCACGCGATCACCGTTATCTCCTGCCTTATCATCGCGCCGCCAGAGCGGCGCATGGCCGCGATTTCACCCTCTTCGCGTCGCCCTGGAGTCCGCCGACCTGGCTCAAGGACCACAAGGCCCATAACTTCGGCAGGCTCATCTGGAAGGATGAATATCGCAAGGCGCACGCGCTCTATCTCGTCAAATTCGTCGAAGCTTACAGAGAGCTCGGCATTGAGATCAGTGCCGTACATGTCCAGAACGAACCTGACTCCGATCAGAAATTCCCCTCCTGCTGCTGGACCGGCGATCGGCTGCGTGACTTCATCCGCGACGATCTTGGCCCCGTCTTCGACGTCAGGCGCGTGGATGCGGAAATCTGGCTCGGAACCATTGAACGTCCGAGTTTCAACGATTGGGTTGCGCCAACCCTGCTCGATCCCGTCGCGCGGCGAAGGATCGGCGGCGCCGGCTTTCAATGGGCGGGCAAGAACGGCATTCAGCGGTTTCGGCAAGCCGCGCCGGATCTGCCCCTGATCATGACCGAAAATGAATGCGGCGACGGCGCCAATAGCTGGGCCTATGCGCATTATGTCTTCGATCTCGCGCAGCACTTCCTGAGCAACGGCGTGCAGGCCTATGTCTATTGGAATGTGGTGCTCAAAAAGGGCGGCATCAGCACCTGGGGCTGGAAGCAGAACTCGATGTTCTCAGTCGATGACCAGACGGGCGAGTTGATCGAGAACCCCGAATATCAGCTCATGCGCCATCTTGCAGGCTTTGTGCGGGAAGGTGCTGCGGTGCTTGAGACGTCCGGGCGCTGGGCGGCAAACGCGATCATGTTCCGCAACCATGACGGCACCGATGTCGCCGTGCTGCAAAATCCCCTGAACGAAGAATGCGAAGTCCGCGTCGGCATTTCCAACGCGGTCTGGTCGGCGGTGCTGCCGCCCAAGTCCTTTGCCACGCTTACCAACCGGGCCTGATGGAAACGATCACGGCTCACACCTGAAGGAGGAGAGAATGAGAAAGCTTACCATGCTGGCCGCGATACTCGCGGCGGGAACCTCTATGATTGCGTCGGTGGCGCTTGCCGGCACGACCGTCAAAATATTCCGCTCTGAGACGAGCCCCGATGAAAGGGCGTTCAACGAAGAGGTTGCCAAGACATATGAGGCCACCCATCCCGGCATCGACATCAAGTTCGAATATGCGGAGACGGAAGCCTTCAAACAGAAGCTGCCGACCCTTCTCCAATCCGGCGATAAGCCCGACATTTTCTACAGCTGGGGCGGCGGTGTTCTCAAGGACCAGGCCGCGGCCGGCTTCCTTAGGGATATCAGTGCCGAAGTGAACGGGGCCTGGGCGAAGTCGCTGTCGGCGGCCGGCGTCAATGCCTTCACGGTCGATGGCAAGGTGGTCGGGGTTCCCGTGAGCGCCAGTGACGTCGGCTTCTGGGTCAACAAGACGCTTGCCGCCAAGGCCGGTATCGATCCGGCCGCGATCAAGACCTGGGACGATTTTCTCGAGGCGGTCAAGAAGGCGAAGGCCGCCGGCATCACGCCGATTGCCGTGGGGGGCAAGGACAAGTGGCCGCTGCATTTCTATTACGGCTACCTCGCCGTCCGGGAAGCGGGACAGAAGGGCTTCGCCGGTGCGATGGCAGGGGCGGGCGACGGATTCGGTTCCGAAGCGTTCATAAAGGCGGGCCGTGAATTCAAACGCCTCATCGACCTCCAGCCCTTCCAGGCTGGGTTCATGGACGCCACCTACAGCCAAGCCTCCGGCATGTTTGGCGACGGCAAGGCCGTCTTCCATCTCATGGGCGATTGGGACTATGATTCCGCGCGCAAGAATTCCGTAAGCGGGAAGGGGATTCCTGACGCCGACCTGGCCCTGATCCGCTTTCCCGCCGTCAAGGACGGCGTGGGCGCTCCGACCGATACCTTCGGCGGCATCAACGGCTGGGCAGTCACGGCGTCCGCCAAGCCGGAAGCGATCGACTTCCTGAAATTCTTCACCACCAAGGAAATCCAGTCGCAGTCCGCCGAGAAGGGCTTCTTCATTCCGGTCGCGATCGGGGCCGAGAAGGGTTTGAAGAACCCGTTCTTCGCCCAGATCTCTGCTGCTCTCGGCCGGTCGACATTCCACCAGGTCTTCCTCGACCAGGCGCTCGGCGCGAATGTCGGCGCAACCTTCAACGACATGTCCGCCGATCTCGCGCAGGGCAATACCACGCCCGAAGATGCCGCGGCGGCCATCCAGGACGCTTGGGTCAATCGGTGATGATCTGGGGCGGCGGCATTGACGCCGCCGCCCGTATCCGGATTGGGAGGAGGATGCAATGCAAGTTGATGGTTTGGCCACTCGACCCGCGACGGCTGGCGCGCCGAGTTGGATTCGCGATAGCAGGCTGCCTGCGATCGCCTTGATGCTGCCGCCCGCTCTACTGCTGTTCACGGTCTTCGTGATCCTGCCTTTGATCGATGCAGGTTACTACAGCTTCTTCAAGTGGAATGGCTACGGCTCGCCGACCGACTTTGTCGGTCTGCAGAACTATGTCCAGGTTCTCAACCACTCGGTCTTCTACCGTTCACTGCTCAACACGCTGATCATCCTGCTGGTATCGTTCGTGGTGCAGATACCGTTCGCTCTCGGCCTGGCGCTGCTGATCTATCGAAAGACACCGACGAACACTATTTTTCGGATGGTCTTCTTCGTGCCCTTCATTCTCGCCGAGATCGCCTCCGGCCTGATCTGGAGTTTCGTCTTCGACGGCAATGTCGGGCTTGCGGCAGGATTGTTCCGATCGCTCGGGCTCGAACCGGTTTTCGTGCTGGCCGACAGGAACTGGGCCTTCCTCGCGATCACGATCGTCGTCGTCTGGAAGTATTTCGGCTTTCATATGATGGTTTATATCGCCGCCCTGCAAGGCGTGCCCGAGGAACTCATCGAAGCGGCCAAGATCGAGGGCGCGGGGCGCGCAGCGATTGCCCGCCACGTGCTCATCCCGCAAATCAGGTCCGCCCTGGTCGTCAGCGGCTTCTTTGCGGTCGTCGGCTCGCTGCAGCTCTTCGACGTCGTCATTCCCCTGACGAACGGGGGACCGTCGAACTCGACCCACACGATCGTATCCTATCTCTACACCTTCGGCCTGCTGCGCTTCCGCATGGGCTACGGCAGCGCCGTCGGCGTCCTGCTCTTCATCGCGGCCGTCACCGTCGCGGCCGTCTACCAGACCCAGCTCAATCGGGAGGCTCGTCGATGAAAATGTCGGAACTTCTGCCGCGTGCCGGCCGGTGGCTGGCGCTGACCATCACCTCCGTCTTCGTGCTGACGCCGATGGTGGCAACCGTTCTCGGTGGCTTCAAGACCAACGGTGAACTGCGCATCAATCCGTTCGGGCTGCCGCAGGAATGGCACCCGGAATTCTATTCCGCCATCGCGCTCGATCCGGCTTTCTGGCGATACATGGGCAATTCGCTGATCATATCGATGTCGACCGTCGCGTTGACCTTGATCGTCGGCGCGGCCGCGGCCTATGTCTTCGCGCAGATCAAGTTCTTCGGCGCGCGCTATCTCCAGTCCTATCTCCTGCTTGGGCTGGTGTTTCCGTTTGCAACCGCGATCCTGCCGCTGTTCATCAAGGTCAGGGACCTCAATCTGCTCGACAGCCTGTGGGCCGTGATCCTGCCGCAGACGGCCTTCGGTCTTTCTCTGTCGATCATGCTGTTCAAGACCTTTTTCGAGCAATTGCCCAAGGAACTGTTCGAGGCGGCCTATGTCGAAGGATGCGGCTATATCCGCTTCTTCTGGCAGTTCACCCTGCCACTGTCGACGCCCATTCTCGCGACCGTCGGAGTCTTCGCCTTCGTGTCGAGCTGGAACAATTTTCTGCTGCCGCTGGTGGTGTTGAACTCCAGGGAGCTGTTCACCTGGCCGCTCGGGATGATGCAGTTCCGCGGTGACTACATGGTCGAATGGAACCGCACGCTGGCTTTCATAGCGCTGACGATCATCCCATCGATCGCCTTCTTCTTCGCAGCCCAGAAATACATCGTCGCCGGCCTGACGGGCGGAGCCGTCAAAGGCTGACGCTTGGAGCATGAAATCCAACTGGAGGAAACAAAATGACAGATGTGGCAATCAGTTCGCTCAACAAGACGTTCGGCGCCGTGGAGATCATCCCCAACCTCGATCTCCTCGTCCCGCACGGCTCCTTCACGGTCCTCGTCGGGCCGTCGGGATGTGGGAAATCGACCTTGCTGCGCATGATCGCGGGATTGGAAACCCCATCCCGCGGCACAATCGCCATCGGCGGCGCGGATGTCACGCACGAAGAGCCGTCCAAGCGCGGCATCTCGATGGTCTTCCAGTCCTATGCGCTCTTCCCGCATATGAGCGTGCGCCAGAACATCGATTTCGGCATGCGCCTTGCCAAAATGCCGAAGGAGGAGCGGGACAAGCGCGTCGCCTACGCGGCCTCGGTCCTGAAACTCGAAACCCTTCTCGACCGTAAGCCGGCCGCCCTTTCCGGAGGTCAACGCCAGCGCGTCGCCATCGGACGCTCGATCGTCCGCAACCCCAAAGTCTTCCTGTTCGACGAGCCGCTTTCGAACCTGGACGCGGCACTGCGAACCCAGATGCGGGTGGAATTGGCGGAACTTCACCAGAGGCTCGGAGCCACGATGATCTATGTGACCCATGACCAGGTGGAGGCGATGACGCTTGCCGACCAGATCGTCGTCATGAATGCGGGACGCATAGAACAGGTGGGCGGTCCGCTCGAACTCTATGAGCGGCCCGAGACCGAGTTTGTCGCCACCTTCATCGGTTCGCCGAAGATGAACCTGATCCGGGGCACCGCCGCAGAAGAATTCGATGCCGCCACTGTCGGCATCCGGCCGGAGCATGTCATCTTCGATCGGCAAGGGCCCTGGGAAGGCAAAGTCAGGCTGATTGAGCGGCTGGGAAATGAATCCATTGCCTATGTGGATGCTGAAATAGGCGAGATTACAGTTCGTACCGCAGGCAACATCGAGATCCCAAATGGCGACGCGGTCCGTCTGGCTCCGCAGGGCGAGCACCTGCATCGCTTCGACAATGAGGGGCGCAGGAAAAGATGACCTGCTCGTGAAAGGTGGGGCGAATGACCTGCTTGGTGCCGGTGGAAAACGACCTGGGCGGCAGTTGCGGCCAGTTTCGCCAAAGGTCTGCCCCTGCGATTGAGTATTCGGATCGCGTGGAGGAAGGTCGTCAGGACGCCCGGTCTTGAGCCTGGAATGTTCGCCGCGGCCCCCCTGCCTTCCTTCAAAGTCCCAGCGCACAACCATCCTTGCGCGGCTCGGAACCTCCCGTCAGCGTGCCGTTCGCCCAGTCGATACGGATTGCCTGTGCCCCGCCGATCGGGTCCTCTGCCGGAATGATTTCGAAGCCGCGGTTGCAGAGTTCAACTGCCGTCTCGGGGGATAGGGTGTGCTCGGCCTCCACCTTCGTACTGCCTGACACCGGCACCACTCTCGGCAGGTCGATGGCGTCCTGGATATCCATGCCAAAATCGAACACTTTTGATATGAGATGGGCGTGGCCCATCGCCTGATAGTATCCGCCCATGACGCCAAACGGCATCTCGACCCGGCCATCCCGGACCACCATCCCCGGAATGATCGTGTGCAATGGCCGTTTGCGAGGCGCCACGACATTGGGGTGATCGGAAGCAAGCGAGAAGCTCTGGCCGCGATTGTGGAGCACGATGCCGGAGCGGGGTGACACCAGACCCGTGCCAAAACTGTCGAAGATCGAATTGATGAAGCTTACGGCATTCCGATCCCTGTCGACCACGGAAATATAGACCGTATCCCGATGGCGGGGCATTTCGAACGACGGTAGGTCCCAACGCGCCCGCTTGAGATCAATCTTGCCGGCAAGGAGATCTGCGGTGGCGTCAGACAGCAGCGCRGAGACGGGAATGTCAGCCTTGTCAGGATCCGCAAGCAAGGCATCGCGCGCCGCATAAGCAAGCCGTGTCGCCTCGATCTCGATGTGCAGCCGGTCAGTCGATTGCGGATCACCCTTTGCCTCGAAACGGGAGAGGATGTTGAGGATCATCAGTGCGATCACGCCCTGCCCGTTCGGTGGGCATTCGTAAATGTCGTGGCCGCGGAATTCGGACTTGATCGGCGTGACATAGTCACCGCCGGCGGCAGCGAAATCCTCCATCGTATGCAGTCCGCCAAGCCCACGCAGATAGTCTACCATGTCCTCGGCGACCGGCCCGGTATAGAAGGCATCGCGTCCCTTCCTGGCGATCAGGCGCAATGTCGCGGCCAGTTCGGGCTGGCGATGCACCTCGCCGATCCGGGGTGCACGGCCTTTCGGCAGGAAAATCCGTGCTGCCGTCGCGTCGCGGGAAAGCAGGCTTTCTTCCAGCAACCAATCACGGTGCACGCGCGGAGAGATGGCATATCCCTCTTCGGCAAAGCAAATTGCCGGGGCAAGCACCTGGTCGAACGGCAGCCTGCCGTGATCGGCGTGCAATCGCGTCCAGGCGTCGATCGCGCCCGGGATCGTGACCGCGCCGGGAGAGTGGCGCTCGACCTCCGTCATGCCGCGTTCGATGAACCAGTCGCGCGTCAGTGCGGCCGGCGTGCGGCCTGATCCATTGAAAGCAATGACGTCGCTCGATTCGCCTGGCGATAGCAGCGCAAAGCAGTCGCCGCCGATGCCAGTCGAGCCCGGCTCGACGACACATTGCACCGCGCAAGCTGCGATCGCCGCGTCCATCGCATTGCCGCCGGCCGCGAGTATCCGGATGGCTGTCAGCGTTGCCGATGGATGCGAGGTCGCTGCCATCGCTTCGCATGCGACGACGACCGAGCGTGAGGGTTTCTCGAAATTGCGCACGGATGATCCTTTCTGTCAGGCGTGGCTCGTCGCGACCATGGTCGCTGGCGCGCTGCGCCGCATATGCGGCGACAACCTGTGTTCAAGTATGGACAGAGCCCGGATGAGCGAGAAGTTGAGGGCGAGATAGATGCCGCCGGCACAGATGAAGACCTCGACCGGACGGTAGGTTTGGGAAATCAGCCCTTGAGCGACGCTGGTGACTTCCATCAGCGTGATGATCGAGGCCAGCGACGTTCCCTTCACCATCAGAACGATTTCGTTGCTGTAGCTCGGGATGCATTGACGCAAGGCGAGCGGCAAAACGACGAGCCGATAGGCGAGAGCGCGTGACATGCCCAACGAGCGTGCAGCCTCGACGAGGCCGGCAGGCACGGACTGGATGGCGCCGCGCAGGATTTCGCTGCCATAGGCGGCGGTGTTGAGCGACAGCGCCAGAATGGCGCACCAGTGGGGCTCCCGGAACAATCCCCACAGCCCGACAGCTTGCAAGCCGTGACGAAACTGGCCCAGGCCGTAGTAAATCAGAAATATCTGCACCAGCAGCGGGGTGCCGCGGAAAAGGGCGACAAAGCCGCGTATTGGCAGGCGGACGAGCGCGGAACTGCCTTGCTGCACCAGTGCGAGTGTCAGGGCAAGCATGAAACCGATTGCGATCGAGGTGGCGGCCAGTTCCAGCGTCAGTGGCAGGCCCGATAGCAGTTTCGGCAGGATTTCCGCATAGAAGGCAAAATCGATCATGCGCCGCGGGCTCCGCGCCAGGCCCTGAATTCGGCCAGCCGGAAAACCTGGCCGGTGACGAGCGCAATGGCGAAATAGAGGAACGCTGCCGCGGTATAGAAGAGGAAAGGCTCTCGCGTCGAGCCCGAGGCGATCTGCGCCTGGCGCATCAGTTCGACGAGGCCGATCACCGAAATCAGCGCCGAGTCCTTCAGGACCAGTTGCCATACATTGCCGAGACCGGGCAAGGCGTGGCGGAGCAGTTGCGGCAGCATGACGAGACGCAATCTCTGCAAGCGCGACAGCCCAAGCGCCCGGCCGGCATCTGTCTGCCCTGGATCGATCGCAAGATAAGCGCCGCGGTAAACCTCCGATTGATATGCCCCGGAGATCACGCCGATCGCCACGACGCCGGCGCCGAAGGTCGGCAGTCCGACGAACCCCGCTCCGCCCAAAGCATGGTCCAGGCGGGTCAGCACGATGCTGCCGCCATAATAGAGAAGATAGATGGTCAAGAGATCGGGCACGCCGCGGAAGACGGTGCCATAGACGCTGGCCAGCCATCGCAGGGCGGCAACGGAGGAGAGGCGCCCGGCGGCCGCCGCGCCGCCGAGCAGGATCCCCGCCGTAAACCCGACCAGGGAGAGCAGCGCGGTGACGCCGGCAGCGATCAGCAGCGCCGTTCCCCAACCTCCTTCGCCGAAGCCAAGAAGTCCAAGTCCGTCAGTCATCTATGCATGCCCATGAAAAGAAGCCAATCAGAGATGGTCATCAGGCGAAGCCGTGTCATTTGACCGGTGTCACATCGGTGTGGACCCACTTCATCGATATCTTCTTGATCGTACCGTCGGCAATGGCCTCGTCGATCGCCTTGTTCAGCATCGCCTTCAGCGCCGTATCTTCCTTGCGCAGGCCCGCTCCCGTGCCACGTCCGAAGACGCCGCCGACAAAGCCTGGTCCGGCGAGCGTATAGTCGGCGAATTCCGGCTTTGCGAGTGTGGCAGCCAAGGCTGTCTGCTGGGCAAAAAGCGCGTCGATACGGCCTGCTGCGAGATCGAGATCGTGCTCTTCCGTCGTCTTGTATTCCCGGATTTCCACGACATCGCCAAAATACTTCTTGAGGAAGTCGAGGTTCGTCGTTGCCGCCTGCACGCCGACAATCTTGCCCTTGAGCAGCGGTCTGAGCTTGTCGATCGCCGCTTGCGCGGCGGTGCCGTCGTCGAGCTTGAATTTCTCGCCGGTGATACCGAGCTTGCCAAGCTCGCTATCCTTGGCCGCGGCAAAGCCAGACGGATCGACAGCGTAAGCCTGGGTAAAATCGATCGTCTTGAGGCGCTTGTCGGTAATGAACATGCTCGCCATGATGACGTCGAACTTGCCGACCGTCAGCGACGGGATCAGACCGTCCCAGTTCTGGGCGATGATCTTGCACTCAATCTTCATCCGGGCGCAGAGATCATGCGCAAGGTCGATCTCCAAACCATCGAGCTTGCCGTCAGCCGTGGTGAAATTCCACGGGGCATAGGCGCCTTCGGTAGCGATGGTAATGGATTTTGGCGCGTCGGCGGCAACGGCGCCGAATGCGATGGTGCAGACAACCGCGGCGAGGGCGGCAATACGACGGATACTCATCAGATTTCCTCTCAGATTTCAGTGTTTGATTGTTTCCCCATCCGGTGCCGATTGTCTCCGGCTTCCGGTCTGCTACCGGCCGTCAACGGCGGCCGGGACTCGCGAAATCGGCCAACATCGGCGCGGTTTCGAGAATATGGGCCTGCATCACGGATTCGGCGTGCGCAGCGTCACCGGTGCGAAGTGCCGTGATCAGGCGCTCATGCTCGTCGAGTGCGCTGACGGGCTTGTCGACATAGTCGAACCAGATCCGCATATAGGGCTCGATCACCACATGCAGTGTGGCGATCTGGCGGATCAGCTTGGGCCGGCCGCTGAGCCCGGTGTCAGCCTTTGCATGGCGAGCCGGACCGCAAGGCCTTCGAGGACGGAGCGGATTTCGAAGGTCTCGTAGATCTCCTCCAGGGTGAGGCCCGCGACGACGCAGCCGCGATTGGGCCTGAGCACGACAAGGCCGTCGGCAGCCAGGCGGCGAAATGCCTCGCGCACCGGCATGCGGCTCATGCCGATCTCGGCGGCGATGTCCTCTGCGATCAGCCGGTCGCCGGCGCGATACCGCCCAAGCCGTAATGCCTGATGGAGATAGCGATAGGCTTCCTGCTCGGCGGTCGAGCTTGCCGCTTCTTCGGTAAGGGACGGGATCATGCGTAAAACCCTATGATTGGATAAATGTATCCAATCATCCAAATATCCATCGGTCAATGGAATTTTTAATGGCGCGACGCCAGGCGCGAATGCGCTCTCATCGTGACCTGCAAGCGGTACCGCCGGTGTGGTTGACCGGGTTCGCTCACGCCAATCTTATTCGTTGCGCAAGATTGACTTCGTTCCCGCTTTTTCAATAAGTCCAAAGCTCTACGAAGCTCGAGGGGCAGGCAGGATGGCACGACCGCGACAGATTTCCGCAGAGGCCCTCAATGTTGAAATTCTCCCGCGCGTGGCTCAGGAGAGCGTCAAGCAGTGGACCTATCGCAGCATCCGCCATGCGATCATGACCGGACGCGTACCGCCGGGAAAACCGGTGACGATCAACGGGCTTTCCGAAGCCTTGGGCGTGAGCGCAATGCCGGTGCGGGAGGCGCTGCATCTGCTGGTCGCCGATGGCGCGCTCGAACATCTCGACAATCGCCGGGTCAGGGTCCCTGACATCACGCCTGAAAAATTCGACGAAATCATCGCGGCGCGCGTCGCTCTCGAGACCCTGGCGGCAGAACGCGCCATGCCCTTCGTCGACTTCGTCCGGCTTTCCCGGATGCAGAAGATCGATACCGAAATCGACGACGCTTATGATCGCGGCGATATCGAAGCCGGGATAGAACGGAACTTCGCTTTCCATCGCTGTTTCTATGAGGCGGGCTCAGCATCCGTATTGCTGCCGCTGATCGAGTCCGTGTGGCTTCGGCTCGGCCCCTTCATGCGCGAAGCAACCGAAAATCTCGACGAAACCTATCGTTTTGACCGGCACGGCGAAGCCATGCAGGCGATCAGAGACCGCAATGCGACAGCCCTGCGCGAAGCGATCGAGTCCGACATCCAGGACGGGGCAGGCTACCTGGGTCGCAAGCGTTTCGTGGCAAAATCGGTGTAGCTGGTTTTGACCCGTGCAATTGTGTCCGAATTAATTTGATCAAATTAACTAGACTGTTGATCAAATATAGCCTATGAATGATCATCATTAAGGGCCGGAACTGCAGTGCCTTGGTGCGACTGCAACAGTTACCGGCCCAGATTCAGCGCATCGAGCCCTCTTCCCGAGGTGCCGCGCAGGCGGGTGTGATGATCATGTTGAGCAAGAGTTTGGATGTCGTTCAGGCGAATTTGACCGATGCGGGCGTGCCGCTCGTCCGGTCAGCGTCTCCGGCGGAAGCCTTCTTCGAAGCCAATCCCGATATCGAGGTGCTTGAGGCCTTCGTGGTCGACGTCAACGGCGTGCCGCGGGGCAAATGGATTCCGCGCGAGCGGGCGCTGGAAGTGCTCGCCAAGGGCATGGCCATGCCGCGATCGGTGTTTGCGCTCGACATCTGGGGGCGCGACGTCAATGCCGCCGGGCTTGCGGAGGGTACGGGCGATCCGGACGGCATCTGCATGCCGGTTGTAGGAACGCTGTCGCGCGTAAACTGGCTCAACCGCCCGACCGCACAGGTCATGCTCGACATGCGCAATGTCGACGGCAGCGATTTCCATGGCAATCCCCGGTCCACCCTGGCCGCTGTGCTGGCCAAATATGCGGATCTGCGGCTCACGCCGGTCGCTGCCACCGAGCTCGAATTCTATCTGATCGATCCGCTGCGCTCGGCGCTCGATCCCGTGCGACCGCCGAAGTCGCGCGAGGGCAGGTGGCATACGGGCCAGACGCAGGTGCTGTCGATCTCCGAACTGGAGGACAATGAAGACGTGTTTGCCGATATTGCCCGCGCCTGCCGCGCACAGGGCGTACCTGCCGATACCGCGCTTCGCGAAAACGGCCCCGGACAATACGAAATCAATCTCCACCATGTCGCCGATGCGTTGAAGGCGGCGGATTATGCCGTGCTGCTCAAACGCATCGTCAAATCAGTAGCCCGCAAGCACGATCTCGATGCGACCTTCATGGCGAAACCTTATGGTTTGCAGGCCGGCAGCGGCATGCATGTGCATTTTTCGATCCTCGATGAGCGCGGCGACAATATCTTTGCCGCCGAAGACGGATTGTCGGAAAAGCTGATGCATTCGGTCGGCGGGCTGATCTCCTATATGCCCGACAGCATGGCCGTTTTCGCGCCGCATGCCAATTCCTATCGCCGGCTCAGGCCAAGCGAGCATGCGCCGACCTACGCTTCCTGGGGCATCGACAATCGGTCGGCCGCCGTCCGCGTCATCAAAGCCGGCAAGGCCGCGACCCGGATAGAGCACAGAGTGGCCGGGGCAGACACCAATCCGTATCTGGTGCTGGCGATGATCCTCAATGCGGCGCTCGCCGGCATGAAGGAACGGATCGATCCCGGCAGCGCCATCGACGGCGACGATCACGGCGTTGGACATGATGCGCTGCCGACAAACTGGGATGTGGCGCTGTCGCGGTTTTCCAAGTCGGGCTTTGCCCTCGGCACGTTCGGCGCGCCCTACCGCGCACTCTACAAAGCCTGCAAGGAGCAGGAACTTTCGGAATTCTCCCACAGGGTCACGGACGTCGAATACGACGCCTATATCAGGACGGTGTGACATGAACGTTCTCGCAAAATTCGACAATCCCGGCCATATCAGGTCCTGGTATGCGTCGACTGCACTGGAACAGGCCCCACGCCCCGCGCTTCAGGGCGAGATCCACACCGATATCTGCATCATCGGCGCCGGATTCACCGGCGTTTCGGCGGCGCTGGAGCTCGCCGAACGCGGTTTCAAGGTGGCGGTGCTGGAAGGCGAGCGGATCGGCTTCGGCGCTTCCGGCCGCAATGGTGGCCAGATCGTCAACGGCTACAGTCGCGATCTCGAAACCATTGCCAAGCGCTACGGCAAGGCGAAGGCCGATGCGCTCGGCCTGATGTCGCTGGAAGGCGGCAATCTCATTCGGCAACGTGTCGCCCAATATGACATCCGCTGCGATCTCCGCCACGGCGGCTTCTTTGCCGCCTTTACCGCCAAGCAGATGCGGGAAATGGAAAAGGTGCGGGCCGAGTGGACGGCGCATGGCCATGACGGGCTCGAAATGGTGTCCGCATCCGAAGTCGGGAAATATGTGCAGAGCCACCGCTATATCGGCGGCATGATCGACCGGCTCGGCGGCCATATCCATCCGCTCAATCTAGTGATTGGCGAGGCGCAGGCGGCAGAAAGGCTCGGTGTTCGCTTTTTCGAACGCTCCCGGGTGACGAATGTCACGCTTGGGGCAAATCCTGTCGTCTCGACCGATCAAGGACAGGTCAGGGCGAAATTCGTGCTCGTCTGCGGCAATGCCTATCTCGGCAAGCTCCTGCCGGAGATCGGCGGCCGGATGATGCCGGTGTCCAGCCAGGTCATGGCCACCGAGCCTCTCGACCCCCAGATGATCGAGGCTTTGCTGCCCGCCGATTATTGCGTCGAAGATGCCAATTACGTGCTCGATTACTATCGCCGCACCGCCGACAATCGCCTGCTTTATGGCGGGGGTATCGGATATGGCGGCAGCGATCCCAAA
This sequence comes from Rhizobium sp. P2_G2, assembly GCF_056403555.1. Taxonomy (NCBI): domain Bacteria; kingdom Pseudomonadati; phylum Pseudomonadota; class Alphaproteobacteria; order Hyphomicrobiales; family Rhizobiaceae; genus Rhizobium; species Rhizobium sp. P2_G2. The sequence goes on along the minus strand of NZ_JBFUFF010000036.1, from coordinate 3,242 downwards.
AACCTGACCGGCGTCATTCTGCCCAATCTGCTGCGGACTTTTCCGCAACTCGCGGGCGTGCGCGTCGACTATGCCTGGAGCGGGAACTTTGCCCTGACTCTGACCCGCATTCCGCATGTCGGCAAGCTGTCGGACAGCGTCTATTTTTCCCACGGCGACAGCGGCCATGGCGTCACCACGACGCATCTGCTCGGAAAAATCCTCGGCGAGGCTGTGGCCGGACAGGCAGGGCGCTTCGACGTCTGGTCGTCGCTGCCGAACTTGCCGTTCCCGGGCGGCCGCAGCTTCCGCGTTCCGTTGACGGTTCTCGGCGCATGGTGGTACGGCATGCGCGACCGACTGGGCGTGTGACGATCGAAGGCCGTCTCATTCGTCGAAAATCAGGTCCAGCAACTCGCGGATTTGCGGCAAAAGGCGGCTGTAGTGTTCCTCAAGGCTCAAGGTATCGTCCTTGATGAGGGCGGTATAATGCGCAATCCAATGGTTATAGATGACGTTCGCCAGCATCTCAGCATCATAATCACCTCCACGGCGCGTCTTGCAGGGACGATCGGCGAGAACGGCCTTGATCGTGTCTTTGAGAACGCGGTCGATTTGGCTGTAGCGTTTGACGAACTCGGATTCCGGATTGCGGATCGCAGCCGAATCCGCATAGCGCCAGACTGACCTGCTGAAGATTTGCAGCGAAAATGCTGAAAACTCGGCCAACAGCTCGGCCATATCGTCATAGAGCCGCGGATGACTGCGCTTGGGCCGGGAACGATTGGCCTCGACGCCGCGTTCATGACCTTCCAGGATGATCGCCAGCAGAAGGTCGTCGCGGCTGCCGAAATAATTGAAGATCGTCGGCGTCGAGACGCTGAGCTCGGCGGCGATTCCCGCCATCGTGGTTGTCTCGATACCTTGCTCCTCGAACAGCCGCTTGGCGCATGCCAGAATACTGTTCCGGCGCTCCTGCTTCTGCCTTGAGCGAAGCCCGACGGCCTGATCGCCCGCCATCCCGTTTCCTTCCTGCCAAAATATTTTATGGCGTAAAAGATTTTATTGACACAAACTTTTTATGACATACAGTATTAAACATAAGCGAACAACAAAAGAAAAACGGGAACGACATTGTTTGTGCGGCAACTGTGCCGCCAGCATCGAGGAGCTTAAAGACTGGGATTGCGCCTGATGCCAGGCGTTCGAAGCGATGCTTCGTCGCCGTCAGGTGTTTCAGCTATCCGGCAAGATTTGAGACGGGAATACCCATCCCGCGAGGGTTGGCGTGCGCTTAGGCGCGTCGATTGGATCGAAGGATCAGAGCTGGCTTTGAGCCCTGCGGCTCGGTCGGAGACAGAGGTCAATGGAACAACGAATGAGCTTGCCAAACTCGGATGTCGCTGCGGGTGGCGCGGTCAAGATGCAGAATCTTGTGAAGGATTTCGGTGCGTTCCGTGCCGTCGACGATGTTTCCCTGGAAATCCGCCCGAACGAGTTCTTCACCCTGCTTGGACCATCGGGCTGTGGCAAGACGACGCTTCTGCGCATGATGGCTGGCTTTGAGGCGCCGAGCACGGGCAGGCTTCTCCTCGACGGCAAGGACATAGCCGCTCTGCCGGCAAATCTCAGGCCCATCAACACTGTTTTCCAGAACTACGCTCTTTTCCCGCATATGACGGTCGCCGAAAATATCGGCTTCGGCCTGAAAATGCTGGGCAAAAGCAAGGCGGAGATTGCCGGGATTGTCGACGAAATGCTCGCTCTCGTGCGCCTCGACGGTGCGGGCAAGCGTCTTGTCACGCAGCTTTCGGGAGGCCAGCAGCAGCGCGTTGCACTGGCGCGAGCGCTCGCGCCGAAGCCGAAAGTTCTGCTGCTCGACGAGCCCCTGTCGGCGCTCGACCTCAAGCTGCGCAAATCCATGCAGATCGAATTGAAGCGCATGCAGGAGGAGACGAGCATCACCTTCATTTTCGTCACGCATGATCAGGAAGAAGCCCTGACCATGTCGGACCGTATCGCCGTCATGGACAAGGGCAAGGTCCTGCAGGTGGGGTCGGCGCACGAGATTTACGAACATCCCGCCGATCGCTTTGTTGCCGGCTTCATCGGCGAGACGAATTTTCTCGAAGGCAATCTGATCGCAAGCAATGGGGGAACCGGGACCGTTGGTCTCGACTGCGGGCTGACCGTCGATGCGCTGACATCGAAATCGCTTGCAGCCTCCGGGGCAGTCACCATCGTCGTGCGTCCGGAGCACCTCGAGATCGCGGCAGCCGGCACACCTGGAACGCTGGCCGCCACGATAGAGCACATCGTCTATTTCGGCACTGACACCCATATCCACGCCCGTCTCAGCGACCAGACGGCGCTGACGATCCGTCGTCAGAACCGACCCGGCGCAAGCGATGGGTTAGGCGAGGGCGCTGAAATTGGCGTCGCCATTCCCGCAGGCGTCGCCCAGGTTCTGAAGGATTGACCGAGATGTCAGCTGTACCGGCCGCAGACAGACAGCATGCCCGTCGCAATCTGGCGCTGGCTTCGCCTGCCATCCTGATCATGGCGATCCTCGGCCTGCTGCCGCTGGCGGTGGTGATCGCCTATTCCTTCATGGTTCCGGCGGATTATGGCGGCGTCGTGCCGAAATTCTCGCTTGAATCCTATATCTCGCTGCTGTTTCAGCGCGATATTTTCGACGATACGCTTTCCTTCTCCGGAGATTATCTCGAAATCTATCTCCGCACCGCGATCTTCGGCGCGATCACCACGGTACTGTGCCTGCTCGTCGGGTTCCCGACCGCCTACTTCATGGCGACAAGACCGAAGGCGACCCGCAACCGTTGGGTTCTGCTGGTCACCATTCCCTTCTGGTCCAACCTTCTCGTTCGCACGATCGCGGTCATGTTCATCATTCGCGACGAGGGCCTGATCAATTCGATCCTGCTCGATCTCGGCATCATCGGTCACCCGATCACGATGCTCTACACCAATTTCGCCATCCTGCTCGGCCTGGTCTACAGTTTCGTGCCGTTCATGATATTGCCGATCTATGCCTCGCTGGAGAAATTCGATTTCCGGCTCGCCGAGGCAGGATTCGACCTCTACGCCACACGTTTCCAGGTTCTGGCGCGCATCATTGTCCCCTTGGCGAAACCGGGCATCATCACCGGCGCCATCCTCGTCTTCGTGCCGTCCTTCGGCGCTTATGTGACGCCGCTGCTCCTGGGAGGCGGCAGCCATCTGATGATCGGCGACCTTATCGC
>NZ_JBFUFF010000035.1:0-67657 GCF_056403555.1 Rhizobium sp. P2_G2 | reverse complement strand
CGATGGCGCTGGGCTGCAACTTCATGTCTCTCGGCAAGGATCGCGTGATTGCGCCGACCTCCAGCCGCGCGCTGGTGGAGCAGCTCAAGGCGCGCGGTTTCGAGGTTGCGACCGTCGACACTGCCGAGATTTCCAAAACCGGCGGCGGCATCCACTGCATGGCGCAGGCGCTCCGCCGCGAGGCTGCATAACGACGACGCCTGCGGGAGGATCTATGGCCAATATTGCAAAACGGTTTCCATCCGTCCCGCACATGAAGAAGGCAGCCCGGTGGCACATACCGGGCTTTGCCTGGGAATATATGACCGGCGGCATCGGGCTGGAAGAGAATGTCCGGCGCAACTCCGATGATCTGCAGAAGATCCAGTTCATGCCGCGCTATCTCAGCGAAGCGCAGTCGCCGGTCATCTCGACCAAAATCTTCGGCAAGACCTATGACGCGCCGTTCGGCGTGGCGCCGGTCGGGCTCGCCGGCCTGCAGATCCCCGGCTGCGAACCGCCGATCGCCAAGGCGGCGCTGAAGCACAACATCATCCACATCCTGTCGACGCATGCCACGACCAGCCTCGAGAAGATGAAGACCTTTTCGGGGCCGAACGRCTGGTTCCAGCTCTATCCGCCCAACGATCCGAAAATGGAAACTGACATGGTCGAGCGGGCCAAGCGCTCCGGTTATGACGTGCTGGTGGTCACCGTCGATATCCCGGCCCCGACGCGGCGTGACCGCGACATCCGCAACGGCCTGTCGGTGCCGCCGCAGTTCGGACCGCGCACGGTCTGGCATGCGGCGATGCGGCCGACCTGGCTGATGCGGCTTGCAAAGCATGGCATTCCGCATTTTGAAAACCTGACACCCTATGCGCCATCAGGCCTTTCGGTCACTGAATTTGCCAAATTCCTCGGCGGTATCCTTGCCAACCAAATCACGGCGGAGCGGTTCAAACGCATTCGTGATCAGTGGCCGGGCAAAGTGATCGTGAAGGGCGTGCTCGATCCGGACGAAGCGGCCGAATATCTGGCGCTCGGCGCAGATGGTATCATCGTTTCCAACCATGGCGGGCGGCAGCTCGATGCGGCGCCGTCTTCCGTTTCCATGCTGCCCCTGGTGCGCAAGCGGGTCGGCAAGGAGGCGCTGGTGATGGCTGATGGCGGTGTGCGCTCGGGGCTCGATATCGCCCGGATGATCGCGCTTGGCGCGGATTACGTCTTCATGGGCCGGCCCTATATTTTCTCGGTCGCAGCGATCGGCGACGATGGCCCGGCACATCTCATCGAGGTGCTCAAGCTGGAACTCACCGGCACGATGCAGCAGATGGGCTGCCGAACGCTGCCGGAACTCGCGAATTTTCTGCATGAGCCAGCCGCTTGGCTGAGGGAGCGATGAACCAGCAACAGACTGAATTTATTGCAGCACTTTCGTCGGCGCTGGATCAGGCGATCATCTTCATCGGCGACCGCATTCCGGAAAAGGCCCGCAGCGATGCCAGCCAGACCGGCCGGCATATGCCGCTTGTCTATATCAGGCCGCGTAGCGTCGAGGAGGTTTCGGCGGCACTGAGGATCTGCAACGCCCAACGGGTGCCTGTCGTGGTTCAAGGCGGCATGACCGGCCTTGCCGGCGGCGCCAATGCGAGCGGGGATGAGGTCGTCGTCACCATGGACCTGATCGCAGGCGTCGAGGGCATCGATGCCGCGGCTGGCACGATGACGGTCAAGGCCGGCACGGTGCTGGAGGTGGCGCAGAGGGCGGCGGAAGAGGCCGGTTTCCTGCTGCCGATCGATCTCGGTGCGCGCGGTTCCTGCCAGATCGGCGGCAATCTCTCCACCAATGCCGGCGGTATCCGTGTCATCTCGTATGGCGTGACGCGCGACAACGTGCTGGGGATCGAAGCAGTGCTGGCCGACGGCACGGTGCTCTCCTCGCTCAACCGCATGCAGAAGAACAATACCGGCTATGATCTCAAGCACTTGTTCATCGGCGCGGAAGGCACGCTGGGCGTCATCACCCGCGCGGTGTTGAAACTGAAGCCGCTACCGACTGGCCGGGCGACGGCACTTTGCGGACTCAACAGCTTTGAGGATGTCGTCGCGCTGCTGCACCATGCGCAGAAGTCTCTGCCGGGACTCTCGGCCTTCGAGCTGATGTGGGAAGCCTTCTTCCGCTTCAGCCGCGAGGCGGAAGGGTTCAAGTTCTTCGATCAGGATTATCCCTTCACCGTCATTATCGAGCAGTCTGGCGAGGAGAGCCTGGAAACCTTCCTCGGGGCGATGTTCGAGGAAGGCATGATCGCCGACGCCCTGATCGCTCAATCAGAGAAGGAGCGCGGCCAGTTCTGGAAAGTGCGTGAGGGCCTGTCGCTCGACGCCCTGCCGCGGTTGATCAATTTCGACGTCAGTTTGCCGATCGGTGTGCTGGACAAATATGCGAAAGAGGTGACCGCGGCGTTGGAGGCAGAATTTGCCGGCATACATGTATCGGTCTTCGGTCATGTCGCCGACAGCAATATCCATCTCTGTATTTCGGCCGGCGCGATCGATGATGCGACTGAGCATCGGATCGACATGATCGTCTACGATCACGTGCGGACATATCAGGGCTCGATCTCGGCTGAGCACGGGATCGGCACGCTGAAGCGGGATTATCTGCCTTATTCGCGCAGTCCTGAAGAGTTGGACGTGATGCGGCGGGTCAAGCAGGCGCTTGATCCGAACTGGATCCTCAATCCGGGAAAGGTGATTTGAGCTGCGGTGGCTTCGGGAGTTTCAGCCGAAGCTTCCTGGCGAATTAATTCAAGTATTGCTAAAATAAAAGACTGGGACATATACTGCCCGCGATCAAGCCTATTGAAAACGGGAGAATTCAATGGTCGACATCCCACCAATCTTTACAGTTTCCGACCTCAGGGAGAACGGCTTGTTTTTGCAGGCCGAAGTGCCCACCGTCGTGGTCACCGCGAGCGGGACTATCATTGGACCCGATGATTTCGGCGTGAAGAGCTACGTGAGCAACTCCGCAGCCTTCATTCGCGGCACCGTGGTTGCCAATCATCAGGGCATCACCTTCGGATATAGTGACACGCCCGGATCCGGAACAATGACGGGTGAGAAGATCGTCGTCTATGAAGGTGGGTCCGTTTCCAGCATTGCTGCGGGATATGGTGCACTCGCCATCACCGGAAACAACAGCAGCATCACCAATGCGGGCCTCGTCTCCGGCACTGGCTACGGCATCTATTTCGACACGGAAACAGACGACGGTGGTAAATCGCAGATACTCAATACCGGGACGGTCTCGTCGGACAGTTACGGCATCTATGCCCTCGGTCACCAGGAACTGGATATCAAAAACACCGGTATAATCTCGGGGATCACTGCAAGCTTCTTCGAGTTCCAGGACGAGGCGGTCCAGAAGATCACCAACAATGGCCAGATGTTCGGCGATGTCCTGCTCGGCGGCGGCTCCGATATATTCAACAGCCGCAGGGGGGCGATCGACGGCAATATCCGCGGTGGCGATGGCAATGACCGGATTATCGGCAGCGGCGACGACGACCGGATCTACGGCGAGGGAGGAGCGGATAGCCTCACCGGTGGGGCGGGGCAGGACACATTCGTCTTCACCAGTTCTGCGCCGGGCTTCCTGGAAGTCGACAAGATCAGGGACTTCAATCACGACGACGACGTTTTCGAACTTCAGTTCATTTCCATCTTCCGCCGCGTCGGTTCGCTGCTGAAAAGCGAATTTCAGGTTATTTCCGATCCCGACTCTACAACCGGTGTCACCGCCATCACCCGAATTCTCTATGACAAAGGGCACGGCGACATCTACTTCGATCGGGATGGATCGGGGACGAAATACGATCGCGTGGAACTCGCACATATCCAGCCGGACACCAAGGTCGACTACACGGATTTTCAGCTGGGTCTGTCGATTTAGCCGCTGTTCCAATGCGCCGTGATGCGTCCGTATGAATGTTGTTTCCGCCGTGACAAGATGGACCCATCAGCAAAAGTCATGGTCTTCGGCTCTTTGCTTGATGGTAGGCGCATGGCAATGTCCCGCCACCTGATTGTCTTGGAGTATCCGGAACATGCGCGCAATGTACTACGAAACCTATGGCGTCACGCCGGAAATCCGCACAGTGGCTGACCCCGCGGTCGAGCCGCATGGTGTGGTCATCAAGGTCGAGGCCTCGGGCATCTGCCGCAGCGACTGGCATGGCTGGCAGGGGCATGATCCGGATATTCACCTGCCGCATGTGCCGGGCCACGAGCTGGCCGGCACGGTGGCGGCGGTCGGCGCGCAGGTGACGCGCTTCAAGGTCGGAGACCGGGTAACAGTGCCTTTCGTTTCCGGCTGCGGGCATTGCGAAGAATGCCATTCGGGCAACCAGCAGGTCTGCTCGCATCAGATGCAGCCCGGCTTCACTCATTGGGGATCGTTCGCCGAATATGTCGGCATACACTATGCCGACACCAATCTCGTGCATCTGCCTGACAGCATCGATTTTGCCACTGCTGCCAGCCTCGGCTGCCGCTTCGCCACGTCCTTCCGGGCGATCGCCGATCAGGGCAGGGTGAAGGGCGGCGAATGGGTGGCGGTGCATGGCTGCGGCGGCGTGGGCCTGTCGGCGATCATGATCGCCAGTGCGCTCGGGGCCAGCGTCGTCGCCATCGACATCGCCGACGACAAGCTCGCCTTCGCCCGCTCGATCGGGGCGGTGGCGACTGTCAATGGCAGGGCGGTGGCCGATGTGCCAGAAGCCGTGCGCGAAATTACCGGTGGTGGTGCGCATGTCTCCGTCGACGCGCTCGGCCATGCCGTGACCAGCTACAATTCCATCCGCAATCTCCGCCGCCGCGGCCGGCATGTACAGGTCGGCCTGATGCTCGGCGACGATGCGGATGCGAAAATCCCGATGGCGCAGGTGATCGGCCACGAGCTGGAGCTCTATGGCAGCCACGGCATGCAGGCCTGGCGCTATGGCGCCATGCTGGAGATGATCGCCACCGGCAAACTGACGCCGCAAAAACTGATCAACCGGCATGTCAGCCTCGAAGAAGCCGTACCGCTGCTCACCGGCATGGACACGTCGACCGAAATCGGCATCAACGTGATAACGGTCTTCGACCGGTAGCCTTCGTCTGACAATCTTCGATTGACGGTCTTCGACCAATGACGTGCGGCTGCACGTCATTGGTCGAATGGCGGTCTCCCGTCAGTACCAGTCGCCGCGTTCGGCCTCGGCCGGCATGGCAGCCGGACCGCGATGCAGGAAGGCGTCGTTGTGGACGATGATGCCTTCGCCCGTCACATACACCACCGCATAGGCCGGCGGCTCGTCGCTGTAGACGGTTTGGACCGAACCACTCACCAGCGGCAGCTGATGATTGATCGCCGGCAGCGCCGAAAAGCTGATGCTGCGCCAGACGCCGCTCACAGCGCGATGGCCATGGCCGAAGAAGATGTGCTTGACGAGGTGTCCCTGCAGCAGGGCGGCGAATTCTTCGGGATCGTCGAGCATGATCTTGTCCATCAGTTCATGCGCGATCGAGAAGGGCGGATGGTGCATGAAGAGATAGACGGGACGCCCGGCGGCCTTGTCCAGCGCCTGCTTCAGCCATTCGCGCCGCTCCGGCGAATAAAGGCCGGCGGAGGAGGGCGGACCCTTCAGCGTATCGAGGAACAGGAAGACGCCGCCGTGTTCTTCGCGCATGTCCTGGACGAAGCCGCCGTGATCGCGCGGGTGATCGACGAAGACCTGCTTGAAATTGTCACGATCGTCATGATTGCCGAGCATCAGCTGCGTTTCGATCGGGAAGGCGGCCAGGCGGTCCTTGAGCCATTCGTAGGCGGCAATCTCGCCGCGATCGGCAAGGTCGCCGGAAATGGCGCAGAAGGCGGCATCGGGATGGTGTTTGGCGATGTCGTCGAGACAGGCTTTGAGGCGCTCGACGGGATCGAGCCCCCAGAGTTTTCGGCCGGGGGCGATGAGGTGGAGGTCGGTGAGGTGGATGAATTTCATGGGTGGGGTCCAAAAATGCGGCTTGGCGGACTGGGCTACCCCCCTCTGCCCTGCCGGGCATCTCCCCCTCAAGGGGGGGAGATCGGCTAGAGGCCCGCTCATCGCCTAACGCAGATGCCTGCTACCGGGCATTCGACGTAGAAGAGGCGCGGAGCGGTGCCCCATCCGATCTCCCCCCTCGAGGGGGAGATGCCCGGCAGGGCAGAGGGGGGTAGCGCCGAATTCAAGTTTCAATGCCACGCTTCCGTGACATCCTTATCTCAATTCCTTCCAAGCCGCATCCAGTGCTGTCCTGAGCGTCGCGGTCATGAAATCCACCTCCTCATGCGTGATGATCAGCGGCGGCGAGGCCAGCATGCGGTCGCCGGTGGCGCGCATGATCAGGCCGGCGGCGACGCATTTGTTGCGCACCAGGGTGCCGACATCGTCGGGCTTGTCGAAGCGCTTGCGGGTCTTCTTGTCCGCCGTCATCTGCACCGCGGCCATCAGGCCGACCGACTGCACCTCGCCGACCATGTCGTGATCCAATAGCGTCGCCAGCGATTTCGCCAGATACGGCCCGATATCGTCGCGCACGCGCTCGACCAGCTTTTCCTCTTCGATGATCCGCAAATTTTCCAAAGCGGCCACGGCGCAGACCGGGTGGCCGGAATAGGTGTAGCCGTGGTTGAAGTCGGTCGAGGTGATGACCTCGGCCACACGATCGCTGACCAGCACGCCGCCGATCGGCAGGTAGCCGGAGGAGAGGCCCTTGGCGACCGGAGCCAGGTCCGGTTCGAAGCCGTAAAGTTGGTGGCCGAACCAGTGGCCGGTGCGGCCGAAACCGCAGATCACTTCGTCGGCGACCAGGAGGATGTTGCGCGCCTTGCAGATGCGGGCGATCTCGGGCCAATAGGTTTCCGGTGGCACGATGACGCCGCCGGCGCCCTGGATCGGCTCGGCGACGAAGGCGGCGATATTGTCCTCCCCGAGTTCGTCGATCTTGGCGTTGAGCTCTTCCGCGACGCGTTTGCCGAATTCTTCCGGCGAGAGTTCGCCGCCCTCGACATACCAATAGGGCTGGCCGATATGGTGCACGCCCTCGATCGGCAGCGCGCCCTGCTCATGCATGTATTTCATGCCGCCGAGGCTGGCGCCGGCGACTGTCGAGCCGTGATAGCCGTTGCGGCGGGCGATGACATGGGTCTTCGACGGCTTGCCGACATGCGACCAGTAGACGCGGGCCATGCGGAACCAGGTGTCGGTGGCTTCCGAGCCGGAACTGGTGAAGAACACATGCTTCAGATTGCCGGCATGGGCGGTGATCTTTTCCGACAGCAGGATGGTGGGCGGCGTCGTGGTGCCGAAAAAGGCGTTGTAATAGGGAAGCTCGACCATCTGCTTGTAGACGGCATCGGCGATTTCCTTGCGGCCATAGCCGATATTGACGCACCAGAGGCCGGCAAAGGCGTCGAGATATTTCTTGCCCTGGTTGTCCCAGATATGCGAGCCCTGGCCGCGCTCGATAATGCGCGTGCCGGCCGCGTTGAGCTTCTTCATATCGGTGAACGGGTGGATATGGTGGGCGGCGTCGATGGCGCCGAGATTGGACAAAGCGGCGTTGGCGGCAGTCATTTCGTTCCCCCTTTGCCACAGCCTGCATGCCGGACGATGGCGAAAGCGCCCGGTTGGCATGTGGTTTGACGATTTTGCCTGATTGAAAGGCGGCCTGTTATCGGCTAGGAAAATGCCCGTGCCAGGCCATTTTGGCAAGCCATTTGCCGATTTTCGCCGCAAAATCCCTTCTCTCACCTTCCGATGAGGCCAAACCCGATCATGAATGACCAAAGGCCGGTAGCCGGTTCCGTGGACGTTTCAACCCCGCCCCGTATCGAAATCCTGCTGGTCGACATGAATGGAAGGCTGCGCGGCAAGCAGGTCCCGCTGGAGGCGGAGAAGAAGATCTGGTCGGGCGCGGTGCGCCTGCCGGCCTCGACGCAGTCACTCGACATCTGGGGCGACGACAATGACGACCTGACCGGCATTTCGCTGACGCTCGGCGATCCCGATGGCGCTGTCATGCCCGATCCAAAGTCAGAAGTTGCAATACCCTGGGCGCCTGCCGGTTCGCGACAGGTACTGGCGACCATGCATACGCTGGAGGGAGATCCGCATTTCTGCGATCCACGCGGCATGCTTTCGGCATTGCTCAAACGCTTCGAGGCCAAGGGCCTGACGCCGGTCGTGGCGACCGAACTCGAATTCTACGTCATGGATGGTGCGTCGCGCGAAACCGGCATTCCGGTGCCGCCGTCGATCCTGACCTGCAAGGGCGAACCCAACGGTTTCCAGCTCTACGAAATGGATTCGGTCGACAGCCTGCAGCCCTATCTCGACCTCGTGCGCGCCTATTGCCAGGCGATGAACCTGCCGGCGGATGCGACCACGGCGGAGTTCGGGCCGGGGCAATATGAGATCAACCTCAACCACAAGGCCGATGCGCTTTCAGCGGCGGACGACTGCATCTATCTCAAGCGCGTGGTCGAGCAGGCGGCGCGGAAATTCGGGTTGAAATCGACCTGCATGGCCAAGCTCTATAGCGAGCATTCGGGCTCTGGCCTGCATGTGCATGCCAGCCTGATCGACAAGGATGGGCGCAACGTGCTGGATGCCAAGGGCGGCGATCCCGTCCTGCTCAAATCCGTCACCGCCGGCCTGTTGAAGACCATGCGCGCGGCACAGCTGATCTTCGCGCCATTCGCCAATTCCTACCGGCGCTTTCAGCCGGGTTCGTTCGCGCCTGTCGACGTCAACTGGGGTTTCGGCAATCGCGGCACGGCGATCCGCATCCCGGAGAGGGATGGGCCGGGTGCGCGCGTCGAGCACCGCGTCGCCGGCGCCGACGCCAATCCCTATCTGCTGCTCACCGCCATCCTTGGCGGCATGCTGCTCGGGTTGGAGGAGACGCTCGATCCGGGCGAGGTGACGACGCCGACCAGCGCACCGGAGAAAACCGAGCGGCTGACGCACGATTTCCTCACCGCCGTCGAGGATTTTGCTGCCTCGGATTTCATCGGCGATGTCCTTGGGAAGCAGTACCAGAAGCTCTATGCCGATACGAAGCGCAAGGAGGCGATCACCTTCCTGCGAACAGTGTCGGATTTCGATTATCGGACCTATCTGCCTCGCATCTGATCATTCTCATTGTGGCCCATGTTCGACATCTGCTTCACCCCAATCCTTAACACCAGACCCATCCGAGGGCTGTAAATGGGAGCTGTGGTAACCCTGACCGGAATATCAATTACGTGCTTCAGAAGTGGATGTCGACTATGACCTATATTGTCGAACAGACGTCACTTTCTCCCTATTTCATCAGTGCTTCGCGGTTTGATCGCGAAACAAAAAAGCCTGATCTGAGCCGCGCAGCAGAAATTTCAAAAGTTTTTAAGGATGGCACGCGGTTTCTGTTGCCGGAGGAGGTACCGGCTCGACTTCACGCCCCCTGGAAAAAATTCCGCGACATTTTCCGGTCCGACAATGGCATCCTGATCATCTCGACAGCCCTGCGCGATTTGTTGAAGGAGTTGGATCCTGGCGTCCATCAGACGCTGCCCATCAAGGTGAGCAGCAATTCTCCGACCGAGGTGCGTTTTGTCCTCAACGTGCATGCAATGCAGGACAGTGTGATAGATGAGCAATCCGACGTCGGTTCGATGGCGTTTCAGGGATTCGATCGTGAGAAAATGCGGTTCAATCACAATCATGGAACAACCGGGCCGGTCAACATCGTCTTCAACACTGCGGCTATGCGCGGCCTCAACTGTTGGCGCGAGCGCCGTTATCCCGGGAGCCTGCTGATTTCGAATGCCCTACATGATGAAATAGCGCGCCGCCGCCTTCGGTTCTTTGAAGTACGCAAAGCGCGGGATGTCTGACATCAGCTGCATTTGGGCGATGGCATTTTGCTCCAATTGACTGGGCCGAGATCGACGATATCCCGAATGGTGTCATGTGCGATAATCTGCCGATCGCAGAGAGAACTGTGGTAGAAAACGACCAGATTAAGACCGTCATGCCGAAGGCTCGGAACCAGCATGCCTTCGAAACCGACGCAGCTCGCGACATTTGTGACCTTGTCCGCGCGCGTAAATTGTTCCGTGACCCGATCCACTTTTCGGATCGCGCCATCTATCTTGATGAGCGTTTGCCTCATGATCACATCCTCCACTTCCAGGCGGCGGACGCCATCGTGGATGTCGTAAAAACGCTCCAGCGTCGGCATTGTGAGCCCGAATTTGGCAAGTTTTTTGGGAGCGCTGAGATCCAATACGGCATCGAGCCGAATGTTGAACTCGAATAGCCTCAAGGGTGTTTCGACCGACTTTCTCGGTGGGCTCATCAATCGATCGAAGTGCGCTTCCGCCAACGCGCCTTTCCGCGTCAGCGAAACGACGATCATATTAAGCCCTCCGCCTGGACACCACATGCTTTCATAGCGTGGCGAATCATGCATGTGCGGCATCGCGACTGCGACATACCACGCTCTGCTCTCACGCGAAGTGGCCGGCTCCTCCGCTATTGCCTTGCCAAGCGCACTGTTCTCCTCGCCTTCCATGAAACGCGATACTACTCTCGCCAATCGCTTCGCCTCTTTGCTTTGAATTCAGGTGCAGACTACTCGTTGAAACCAAAGCGTGCAATTGATCGGGCGTGGTAATCCGATCCTCCTGCTGTATATCATGTACCGCTCCATAGAATCATCCAGCGCAAGTGTGGCCATGTCCGACATCCGCCCCATCCTGATCCTCAATGCCAAGATCCTGACAATGGACCCTGACAATCCGCGGGCAGAAGCGGTTTACGCAGAGGACGGGCGTATTGTTGGTGTCGGCTCGAATGTCGAGATGCGGGCGCTCGCCAAGCCGGAGGCGGAGATCATCGACGCCGGCGGCAATACGCTGGTGCCGGGTTTTTCCGAAAACCATTTGCACCTTTTCTCCGGCGCAGCGGAGCTCGATCATCTGCATCTCACCGGCGTGCACGGTTTCGAAGCCCTGAAACAGGCCGCGCAGACCTATGCGGCAGCCCGCCCGAACGAAACCGTGATCTATGGGCAGGGAGCGGATTACACCATCCTCGGCGGCGACGAGCGTGTCACGCGCCATCATCTCGACCGCATCATCGCCGATCGGCCGTTCGCCATCGTCGCGCATGATCATCACACGGTCTGGGCCAATACCAAGGCGCTGGAATTCGCCGGCCTGCTCAATGGCAAGCAACTCGGGCCGGGCCAGGAAGTGGTTATGGGCGAGGATGGGCTTGCCAATGGCGAATTGCGCGAGATGGAGGCATTCGGGCCGCTGTTCATCGCCTCTGGCTTCGACCGCTATCGCCTTGGCCTCTCCACCGGCGGCGAGCCCAATCCCTATCCGGTCGGGGCGGAATGGGAGAAGGATATTGCCGTCATGCGCCGCGGCCTCGCCTATTGCGCCGAGCACGGTTTTACCTCGCTGCAATGCATGGATGGCAATCTCTATCAGCTGCAATTGCTGGCCGAGATCGAGGAGCGCGACGGTTTTCTGCCTTGCCGGGTGCAGATCCCCTTCCATCTCAAGAACTTCATGCCGCTCTCGGCGCTCGAAAAGGCGTCGATGATGGCCGAGGCCTATCATTCGGATTTCCTCAAATCCGGCGTGGTCAAGATGTTCTTTGACGGCGTGCTCGACAGCTGGACGGCGATCATGGTCGAGCCCTATGCCAACAAGCCGGATTCGCGCGGTGGCGAGAGCCTGTTCACGCCGGATGAGATGAAGGCGGCGGCGATCGAGATCGACCGGCGCGGCCTGCAGATTGCCGTGCACGCCATTGGCGACGGCGCCGTGCGGGCCGTGCTCGACGGCTACGAGGCGGCGCAAAATGCCAATGGCAGGCGTGACAGTCGCCATCGCGTCGAGCATATCGAGGTGGTCCATCCCGACGACATCTCTCGCTTCAAGCAGTTGGGCGTCATCGCCTCGATGCAGCCGCCGCATCCGCCAGGCGCCATGGGCCTGCCGCTCGAGCCGACCGTGTCGATGATCGGCCGCGCCCGCTGGCCCTATTCCTATGCCTGGCGGACGTTGAAGGAAGCCGGTGCGCATATCCCCTTTGCCTCGGATTGGCCGGTGTCGCCGATCGATGCGATGGCCGGCATCCAGGCTGCGGTGACGCGCAAGAAATGGGCCGAGAGCGATCCGGACCAGAGCTTTTCGCTGATGGAAGCCATTGCCGCCTACACGATCGAAGGCGCTTATGCGCAATTCGCCGAGGATCGCAAAGGCATGATCAAGCCCGGCTACTTCGCCGATCTGACGCTGCTGAGCGCGCCGGTGGAGGAGGTTCAGCCGGAGGACCTGCACACGGTGCGGCCGGTGAAGGTCATTTGCGGCGGCCGGGTAACCTATGCGGTGTGAGTGCGCCACATCTGGCTCGGGGATTCAATAAATCCGACCTGACTTGCGCCTTGCTTCGTTTAGGCCGAAGCAAGGCCCTGCGAAAATATATTGAACGAACGGTCAATAGCAGTTGTCAATTCCCATCCGCTGTGGTGAGTTAGCGTCGGTTTCGCCGTAAGACCCGATCAAAGACTGGGCGACGGCGCGATTGGGAACAGAGGCGACATTGCTATTCGCTACGGCACGAGGAGGGTGCACTTTTCCCATTTTTCGGCGGTTCCACGCTGATGGAATCAAGGGTAAACGGGCGATGTGAGCTATTATGGCTGATCAGAACGCGATCGAAATTCGCGGAGTCACAAAATATTACGGTTACGGCGAATATCGGGTGGCGGCGGTCCACGGCGCCAATCTTTCCATTCGCCAGAATGAGTTTTTCACCCTTCTCGGCCCATCGGGCTGCGGCAAGACCACGCTGCTCAGGCTGATCGCCGGCTTCGAATTCCCTCAGGAAGGCGAACTGGCGCTCTATGGCGACAATATCGCCGAAATGCCGCCCTTCAAGCGGCCGATCAACACCGTCTTCCAGAATTACGCGCTCTTTCCGCATATGAGCGTCGCCGACAATATCGGCTTCGGGCTGAAAATGCTCGGCAAGAGCAAGCAGGAGGTTGCCGCTCGCGTCGACCAGATGCTGAAGCTGGTGCGCATGGAGCAGTTCGCCAAGCGTGCCACCAGCCAGCTCTCGGGCGGCCAGCAGCAGCGCGTGGCGCTGGCCCGGGCGCTGGCGCCGTCGCCGAAAGTGCTGCTGCTCGACGAGCCGCTTTCGGCACTCGATTACAAGCTGCGCAAGGAGATGCAGATCGAGCTCAAGCGCCTGCAGGCCGAAACCGGCATTACCTTCGTTTTCGTCACCCATGACCAGGAAGAAGCGCTGACGATGTCGGACCGCATCGCGGTCATGTCGTCGGGCAATATCCTGCAGGTCGGCTCGCCGCGCGATATCTATGATCGGCCGGCGGACCGCTTCGTTGCCGACTTCATCGGCGAGACGAATTTCCTCAAGGGCAAGATCGAATCGCTCGCCAGCGACGAGGCGGTGATCGCGCTCAATTGCGGCGTCTCGGTGATCGCGCCGGCGCCGAAATCGGTCGCCGCCGGAGACGAGGTTACGGTGATGATCCGCCCGGAACATGCCCGCCTCGTGGGGGCGGGAGGGACCGAACGCGCCATCGTCAGCGGCCCGCTCGAGGACATCGTCTATTTCGGCACCGACACCTATTTCAACGTCAAGCTGGCCGACGGAACACTGTTTACCGTGCGCCAGCAGAACCGGCCCGGCGAAGAGGGAAGCTATGCCGGCGGTGACCGTGTCGGCGTGAGCTTCCCGGCCAATTCGATCCGCGTGCTCAGAGGCTGAAATGGCAAGTCATGAGCAACTGATCGCCAGGGAAATACGGAAAGATGTTCGCAATCGCTGGCTGCTTTCCACGCCGGCACTGCTGATCATCCTGCTCGCCGCCACCGGTCCCCTGTTGATCGTTGTCGTCTATTCCTTCCTGACGGCCGGCCCCTATGGCGACGTGGTGTGGAAGTTCTCGACCGATGGCTGGTTCAACGTGTTCTTCGAACGCGATATCTTTGACGGCACGCTGTCCTTCGCCGACGCGCAGCTCTCGATTCTCCTGCGTTCGGTGCGGCTCTCCGTGCTGACCACGATCCTGACGCTGATCTTCGGCTTTCCGACCGCCTATTTCATCTCCACCCGTCCGGCCAAGACGCGCGAGCTCTGGCTGTTCGTGATCACCATACCCTTCTGGACCAATCTTCTCATCCGTACCTTTGCCATGCTGGAAGTGCTGCGCAACGAGGGGCTGATCAACACCATCCTCATTGATCTCGGCATTATCGGCAAGCCGATCCAGATGCTGTTCACCGATGCGGCGATCCTGATCGGCATGGTCTATGTCTACCTGCCGCTGATGGTCCTGCCGCTCTATGCCAGCATGGAAAAGCTCGATTTCCGCCTGGTCGAGGCCGGTTACGATCTCTATGCGACACCGTTCCAGGTGCTGCGGCGGATCATCATCCCGCTGGTCAAGCCGGGCATGATCGCCGGTTCCATCCTGGTCTTCATTCCCTCGCTCGGCGCCTATGTGACGCCCTCGGTGCTCGGCGGTGGCAAGAACATGATGCTCGGCAATCTGATCGAGCTGCAATTCGGCCAGGGCCGGAACTGGCCGCTCGGCTCGGCGATTTCGATCGCGCTGATGGTGATCGTCATGGTGGCGCTGCTTGCCTATGTCCGCAATGCCGGATCATCGACGGAGAAGGGGCATGGCTAGGCAGTTCAACATCCGCCGCCAGGCCGGCTTCACGACGATCGCAATGATCTCGTTCTTCATCCTCTACCTGCCGATCGCGGTGCTGGTCGTGTTCGCCTTCAACTCGGGCGACAGCATGGCGCATTGGCAGGGCCTGTCGCTGCGCTGGTTCTACAAGGCCGCCGGCAATGTCGATGTGATCGACGCCTCGCTGCGCTCCTTCCAGATCGCCCTGATCGCCGGCATTCTGGCGACCATCACCGCGACGCTGGCGGCGATCGCGACGACGCGGACGGCAGCGTATCGGGGGCTGACGGCGAAATATGCGTTCATCAACCTGCCGCTGATGGTGCCGGAAATCGTCACCGCGGTGGCGCTGCTGATCTTCTTCTCGCGCATCAAGATCTGGACCGGCTATTCCGGGCTCGGCTACCTGATCGCCGCCCACACGGCCTTCTGCATTCCCTTCGCCTACCTGCCTGTCAGGGCGCGGCTGGAGAATATGGACCTGACGCTCGAACGGGCGGCTGCCGACCTTTATGCGACGCCCATCCAGGCGTTCCGCCACATCACCCTGCCGCTGCTCTGGCCCGGCATCATTGCCGGCTTCATGCTGGCCTTCGTCATCTCGCTCGACGATGTCGTGATCACCGAATTCGTCAAGTCGGGCGGACAGGACACGCTGCCGACCTACATGCTCGGCCAGATCCGCCGCGCGACATCGCCGGAGGTCAATGCCATTTCCACCGTCTTCCTGCTCCTGTCCGTGGCGGCGGTGACGATCTTCTTCTTCATCAACAACAAGCGTGCACAATGAGGAAAGGTAGAACCATGAAACTGGGAAGGAAATTACTGACGGCAGCCGCGATGCTGATGGCATCGGTCGGTCTCGCCCGCGCCGATGGCGAACTGCACATCTACAATTGGGGCAATTATACCAGCCCCGACATGATCAAGAAGTTCGAGCAGAAATACAATATCAAGGTGACGATCACCGACTATGACTCGAACGACACCGCACTTGCCAAAGTCCGGCAGGGCGGCACCGGTTTCGACATGGCCGTGCCGTCGCAGAACTATCTGCCGATCTGGATCCAGGAAGGCCTGCTGCTCGAAACCGATCCGGRCAAGATGGAGAATTTCAAGAATGTCGCCAAGCAATGGACCGATCCGCCGTTCGATCCGGGCCGCAAATATTCGGTTCCGTGGGCGATGGGCATTGTCGGCGTGGTCGTCAACACCGACGTCTACAAGGGCGACATCAACACCTGGAGCATCATCTTCAATCCGCCGGAAGAGTTGAAGGGCAAGATCAACGTCGTTCCGGAAATGTCCGACGTCATGGATGCGGCGATCCTCTACAATGGCGGCAAGAAGTGCACCGGCGACCTCACGGTGCTCAAGAAAGCCCGCGATACGCTGATGGCCGCCAAGCCCTATTGGGTGGCGATGGAATATAACACCATCCAGAAGATGACCGCCGGCGATTTTTCCGCCACCAGCGACTGGAACGGCTCGGCCTTCCGTCAGCGCCTGGCCAATCCAAAAATCCATTTCGGCTATCCGAAGGAAGGCTTCGTCTACTGGTCCGACAATCTGGTCGTGCTCAAGGAGGCCAAGAATGTCGAGAATGCCAAGCTCTTCCAGAATTTCATGATGGATCCTGAAAGTGCGGGCATGAATTCGGGTTTCCATCGCTATGCGAACGGCATCCTTGGTTCCGAAAAATATATGCCGGCCGACATGAAGGATGCGCCGGAAATCAACGTGCCGGACCAGTTCAAGTCCGTCGGCGTGCAATCGCAGACCTGCCCGCCGGATGTGCAGGCGCTCTACACCAAGATCTGGACCGAACTGCAGAAGTAAGCCTTATCCGGCCGCCTCGCCCCGCGAGGCGGCCGTTCCATTTCCTCATTCCGGCAGAAATCGCATGAAAACCGTCTATTCCGAGCGCCATAAGGGCCATTCCGGCAATGTCGAACTGGTGGCAGGCGCCATCGTGCCGGCCTTCGAAATGCCCTCGCGCGCGGCGTTCATCCTGTCACGCATCGATGACGTGAAGCTCGGGCCGGTGCTGGGGCCGCAAGAGCATGATCTCTCGACCGCCGCCAAGGTGCAGGACAAGGCCTTTCTCGATTTCCTGCCGACCGTCTATCCGCGCTGGAAGGCGGAAGGCCGCGACGGCACCGCACTGCCCTTCACCTGGCCGACCCGCGGCCTGCGCGGCGACAAGCTGCCGGAACATATCGACGGCCAGCTCGGCTTCTATTCCTTCGACGGCGGCTGCGGCTTTGTCGAGGGCACCTGGGACGCGATCAAATCTTCGCATGACGTGGCGCTGACCGCGGCCGGCCTGGTCAGGGGCGGCGAACGCGCCGCTTACGCGCTCTGCCGCCCGCCCGGCCACCATGCCGGGCACAATTTCATGGCCGGCTATTGCTACATCAACAACGCCGCCGTCGCTGCCCAATGGTTCCTCGACCGGGGTGCTGCCCGCGTCTCTATCCTCGATGTCGATTATCACCACGGCAACGGCACGCAGGAAATCTTCTACAGCCGCTCCGACGTGCAGGTGATCAACCTGCATGCCGACCCGATGCAGGAATATCCCTATTTCCTCGGCAGTGCCGACGAGACGGGCGAGGGCGAAGGCCACGGCTTCAATATCAACTATCCAATGCGCTGGGGCACGGACTGGAGCACCTGGAACGAGGCGCTGGAAGACGGCTGCCGCAAGCTCCGGGACTATGCACCGGACGTCGTGATCATCTCACTCGGCGTCGACACCTATGAGAAGGACCCGATCTCGAAATTCAAACTCAAGACCGAGGACTTCCCCAAGATCGGTGCCACGATCGCCAGGCTCGGCCTGCCGACGCTCTTCGTCCAGGAAGGCGGCTACGCCGTCGCCGAAATCGGCGTCAACGCCGTGGGCGTGCTGACCGGCTTCGAAGGCGGCTGAGAATTTTTCGCGGAGGGTGGGCCGGTTTTCCGAACCGCCCCTTGCAATGGCCGGGGAAACCTGCTAATTCCCCGCATCCTCGCGATACAGAAAAGCAAATCACCTTTGTTTTTCAATAGGATGGGCGTGTAGCTCAGCGGGAGAGCACTTCGTTCACACCGAAGGGGTCACAGGTTCGATCCCTGTCACGCCCACCATCCTTTTTATAATATTTTTAATGGTTTAAACTCCAATTGTGCTGAAGCGTCATGGTCCATGTTCCATGCCACTAAAGCCGCTTTCGACGATGAAATTCCACTTGGCACCGTCGCTCATGGTCAGGGGATAAGGCCTGTGATCCGATAGGTCCGGATTGTCCGGTCATAAATCCCGATGTCCTGGCAGCCGCGTGCGATTAATTGGGCCCCCTCGATCGCAGCGAAGATCGCCATCGCGTGCTCCTCCAGATCTTGCCCGCTCGCCGTAGTCCTTGCCCGTGACAACACCTTGGCGATCCAGCCGACATTGGTCTCGGCAAACTTGTCGACCTCGGTCCTGACCTCGGGGGGAAGGTCGTCGAGTTCGGCACTCATGATGCCGCACAGGCACATGCGGTTGTCGTTTGCCAGGGCGGAGCGGAAGATCTCCACGTAGCGATCCATGCACCAGGTAGCATCATTGGACGTCGCCAACAACTCCGCCAAGTAGGCTGCCCCGTCCTCGGTATAGCGACGCGCCAAAGCGGCCCCAAGGTCACCCTTGGTCGGGAAGTGGTAGTGCACGCTGGCACTCTTGATCCCTACCTCCTTCGCGAGCTCGCGGAAGCTCAGGGCATTGTAGCCGTGCGCCTGCACCGTTGCTCTAGCGGCCGCCATCACCGCCTCGCGCATATCATATTTCGTTCTTGCCATCGCCAACCCTTACCTATCACTCGATAGATAGTTGTTGACGTCAAAAAAGGAAAGGGCTAATCGTCTGGTCGTAACCTATCTATCGATAGACAGTTTAAGGAGTCTACTATGAAAATCTTTGATCGCCCCGGCTTTCCCAATCCGGCCCGCATCCGGATCGTCCTCGCCGAGAAAGGGCTCGAACCTGAAGTCGAGTTCGTCTCCGTCGATCTCATCGGCGCCGAACATAAGCAGCCAGCTTTCCTCGAAAAGAACCCTTCGGGCGTGCTGCCGGTCCTCCAACTCGAGGACGGCGCCTACATCAGTGAGGCCACCGCCATCACGGAATATCTCGACAATCTTGACGGCGATCCGCGGCTCACCGGCAAGACGCCGAAGGAAAAGGCCGTCATCCACATGATGCAGAAGCGGGCGGAAACCGAACTGCTCGACGCGGTTGGCAACTACTTCCACCACGCGACGCCTGGCCTCGGCGCCGAGTTGCAAATGTTCAAGAGCCCTGAATGGGCTGGCCGACAAGACTGGGGCATCCGCCAGCGCGATAAGGCCCTCGCCGGCATGAGATATTTCGACACGGTGCTGCAGGACCATCCGTTCGTTGCTGGTGATGCGTTCTCAATGGCCGACATCACTGTGTTTGCCGGGCTGATGTTCGCGGAGGCCGCCGGCATTGGCATCCCTGAAGATTACTCCGCCCTGACGTCCTGGCGCGCGAAAGTCTCTGAACTGCCGAGCGTCAAGAACCGCAGCGGCCAAATGTTTGACTCTGAGGATCTGCGCAGGCTCGGCTTCTAACGCCCGCGCGAATGCGGCTGGAACGCCCCGCCGACACCCCGTCCACATTTGCCAATCGCGCCGTCCCAGGCGGCAATTCTCACGGAGTTTCCTCATGTCTACGATCTCAACACCCGACAGCGCTTCGCGGCGCAACCTGCTCAAAGGGGTCGCCATCGCTGGCGTCGGACTTGCATCCGCGGGGGCCGGCGCCAATCCGGCGAACGCAAAGACCCCCGCGGCAAACCTTGCCGGCAAGCCATCCGGCGATCACCTCGTCACAAAAGATGGCACCAGCCTCTACTACAAGGACTGGGGCGCCGGTCCGGCCGTCGTGTTCAGCCATGGCTATCCCCTGTCGTCCGATGCCTGGGAGGACCAGATGTTCTTCCTGCTGCAGAACGGTTATCGCGTCGTTGCCCATGACCGCCGGGGCTTTGGCCGGTCGAGCCAGCCATCCAGCGGATACGACTACGATACCTTTGCCGACGATTTGGCCCAACTGGTCGAGGGGCTTGATCTGCGGGAGGCGACCTTCGTCGGCCATTCGATGGGCGGTGGCGAGGTTGCACGCTATGTGGCGCGCCATGGCCAGAGCCGCGTCGCCAAGGTCGCCTTCATCTCCTCGGTGACCCCCTTCCTGCTCAAGACCGCCACCAACCCAAACGGTGCGCCGAAGGAGTTGTTCGATACGTTCCGCGCGGCCGTGCAGGCCAACCGCTCCCAGTGGAATCTCGACGTCACTGTGCCATACTACAGCTTCAATCGGCCGGGGGCGCATGTCTCGGAAGGGCTGCGGGAGAGCTACTGGCGGCAGGGGCAGGCAACCGGTTTTCTTGCCGCCTACCATGCGCTTAGCGCTTTCTCGGAGACTGATTTCCGCGACGACCTAAAAAAGATCAGCGTCCCCGCACTGGTAGTCCACGGCAACGATGATCAGATCGTCCCGTTGGAGATCTCCGCGAAACTGACCGCCAGTCTCGTTTCGCATGCCAAGCTGATCGTTTACGAAGGCGGCTCGCATGGATTGCTGCATGTCGACAAGGACCGCTTGAACGCCGACCTGCTGGCGTTCCTTCGCAGCTGACGCTGTCGACTACAAAACGCCCGGGGCTGGCGGCAGCCTGAGCCCCGGCGACTTTGAGCCCCCCGGTCATCAATCAGACCTGCAACGATTGGTTCAAAGACGATCGAGTAGAATAATGCCAGCCCGCCTATTGTTTGATGCATGCCCATTGTCTGGACCCAATTGACTGGACTCGGCGGGGATCATTGATGAGGAAGTTCCAAGCGTTGACGCAGGCATCGACAATCGCCTCATAGCTTTCCCAGACGAGGGTACGAGCTGGTTGTGCCTCAGATATTGCCAGACATTTTCCATCGGGTTCAATTCGGGGGAATAAGGCGGGATGAACATCATGGTGATGTTGTCAGGCACTTTGAGTTCTCCCCCGGTCTGATGCCTGCTGGCGCCATTGCATAACAACAGCGCATGCGCGCCTTTAGCGACATGGGCGCTGATTTCCTTGAGTTGGTCGTTCATGGCACGCGCATCCGCGCACTACGGGCAGGAGTAATACTTTTCGAATTAGCAAAATATTAGTCAAACATAAATTAATATTTCCGCATGGACTGGCGCCGCAGCGATAACGCCCGTTGCGACATAGACGGAGAAGACCAATGCCCAAAATTAGCATCCGAACCTCTTTGGCCGTAATGTTCATTGTGCTGACGGCGTTATTGGTCGCGATTTCAGTCACCTCAGTGTTTCGCATGTCCTCCTTGTTTCAGAACGCGGAGGCGATCGGAGAGGACAAGCTGCCTAAGGTCGCCATAGCGGGGGAAATCAAGTTCAGCTTCAATCTCCTGCGTGCTGCCACTGCCCGACAACTGTTGGCGGTCACGCCGGATGAGATCGCCCTGGAGAACAAGTTCACCAAGAGTGTCGAAAGCTCCCTTGATGAAAGCATGGCGAAACTAGAGGCCATTCTGAACACGGAACGTGGACGCGCCCTGTTCAAGACGATGAAGCAAGAAACAAACAAATACCGCGATATGCGCGACCAGCTCGTCATCAAGCTCCGCGACGCCGGCAAACTCGATGAAGCCAAGGCAAACCTGCGAGGTCCTCTCAAGGATCAAACCGACGTTGCCAACAAGGTCATCGCCGAGATCGTCAATTTCAATATGGGACTAGCAAAGGCTGAGGTCGAAGACGGGAAGTCAAATTACCATGAAACGCTGTTAATCATGGCAATTGTCAGCACCGTGGCTGTTTTGATCGCCATGGGTAGCATGTTCTATGCCATGACAGGGATTTCGAGGCCGATCTCCCGAATCACCGGGGTTATGCGACGACTTGCCGAGGGCGACAGCACGTCTGAGGTGCCATTCTCCGGTCGCAGTGACGAGCTCGGTGAAATGGCTTCAGCCGTCGAAGTTTTCCGGCAGAACGCCATCAACAATGCCCGTCTGGAACAGGAAGCGGCTGCCAATCGCGGCGCTGCGGAAGTTGCCCGTGATGCCGAGCAGCGAAGGATTGCACGGGAAGCGGAGCAACTGCGCGTCGCAACTTCGACACTTGGTGAGAACATGAAGCGGCTGGCAGGAGGCGATCTCACTTGCCGGATCAATACTGAGTTTGCCCCGGAGTACGAGCCGCTCCGAACCGATTTCAACGCTACGGTCGAGCAGCTTAGCCAGACGATTTGCTCTGTTGCTGTTGCGGTCCAGAACATGGACAGCGGCACCCGCGAGATCGCCAATGGCGCCAGCGACCTATCCAAGCGTACCGAGCAGCAGGCGGCTTCGCTGGAAGAAACGGCAGCTGCGATGGAGCAGATTACATCCAATGTCTCCACCTCGACCAAGATGACAGGGGAGGCGAGAAATATCGCTCAGGCAGCAAATAGCAGTGCGACCCAGTCGGCCGAGGTCGTGTCTCGCGCCGAGCAGGCTATGGGACGAATCGAGGAGAGTTCGCAGCAGATCTCCAACATCATTGGCGTAATTGACGAGATCGCGTTCCAGACCAACCTTTTGGCTCTGAATGCTGGTGTCGAAGCTGCGCGCGCTGGCGAGGCAGGCAAGGGTTTTGCTGTCGTCGCTCAGGAAGTACGCGAACTGGCCCAACGGTCGGCTCAGGCCGCCAAGGAAATCAAGGGACTCATTCAGAAGTCTACCGCGGAAGTCGAGGGAGGGGTCACGCTGGTGCGCGAAACCGGCTTGTCTCTGAAAACCATCGGCGACTATATCGCCGAGGTTAACCGGCATATGCAATCGATTGCCCAGGCAGCTCAGGAACAGTCGACTGGCCTCTCTCAGGTCAATGTTGCCGTCAACCAGATGGATCAGACAACCCAACAGAACGCGGCGATGGTCGAGCAGTCGACCGCAGCGGCTGCCGCCCTGGCGCAAGAAGCGGCGAAACTGCGGGACCTCGTGGCAAAGTTCACCGTGGAGCAGAGTTCCACTCAGAGCCAAGCTCTGCGCCAAACGGCGACTGCGATGGCGCGCCCGGCTCCGTCCGTCGCCAAAACCCCTGTACTGCCTCGCACAGCAGGTGGTCCCCGCGCATCGGGCAATTTGGCGACGAAAAGTGACTCGTGGGAAGAATTCTGACGAGACTATCATAGATGTGCCATTTGACGTTGGTCGAACGTGCCTTTGACGCAGGTCTGTGCAGATTAAAATGCTGTTCAGTTTGCGGTGCTTTCGGTTTGGCCGGGGTCAACGTTCGACGCTTATGGTGGGGTCAAACGCACGCCGAACACAGTCTGGCGAGCTTTCAAAGGCTGTGATGGTCGTGGTCATCGCATTTCTGCTTTATCGCCCCGAGGATGATTTTTCGCGTTTACCGGCGCATATTCCATGGCGAAGACGCCATTGCTGAGGGGCGAAGCCGAAATCAGCTCAAACTGCTGCTGCTCTCCAGGTGCGAAGAGGGGTTTGCCCTGGCCGACTGCGCCGGGATAGCTGAGCAACCGGATGCGATCGACCAGGTCGTGGCGCAGAAGCTGCTGGACGATACTGAGGCTGCCATGCACATAAATGTTACCGCCGTCGCCGGCCTTCAGCGCCCGGACCGCATCCGACAGCGAGCCCTTCAGCAACTCGGCCGGCTTCCATTCGAGCGTCTTCAGGCTCGATGACACGACATATTTCGGCAGGGCGTTGAACCTGTCGGCGAAGTCGCCGGTTTCCTCGGGCCAGGAGCCGGCAAAAATCTCGTAGGTCGTGCGGCCGAGAAGCATGGCGCCGCTATCGGCAAGCTCCTCTTCCTTGAACCTGTTCATCTCGTCGTTCCAGGTCACGCTGGGCAGCTTCTCGACCTCGGCAATTCCGTCGACGCTGATGAATTCGGTGACAATAAGCTTCCTCATCTTATCCTCGTTTCTTGACTGCAGCCGGTGATTTCCGAAGTGATGTTTTGAAGACGTGCGACGCCACTCAAATCCGACATGGTGCGCGCATTTCTCTCGGATAGCGGTCGGGAACAGAGAAGATTTTGTCAGCCTGGTTGACAGCGTTCACGCTGATCCGGACCGCATACCCAAAAATCGCTCTGAGAGGCTTAATATCGGTGTGCTTGCCGGTCTCGCCACCTTGGCGACGACTGACCAGCACTGCGCCCAGAGGGCTCCATCAGAGGCCCTTGCACATCTGACCGACATAGAATGATCAATAGTTGAAGAGGAAATCGGTCTCGTCGAGAACGTGATGATCCGTATTTTTCAGAATGAGCACATCCTTGCCGAAAACGAGCCAGGTGTCTGCCTTATGCTGCTCGATATGTGGCTGGAGATCGGCGAAGTTGTCAGGGCCGAGGAGGTAAATATCGATTTGGTCGAGGCCATTGGTAAACCCGCGGGCGGTGTCATGGCCATAGCCTTTGCCGATGCCGAAAAGGTCATATTCGGCGCCACCGATCAGCGTATCTGTGCCACCCCTCCCGAACATCTCGTTGTAGCCTGATTTCCCATTCAGGACATTGTCGCCCGGATTTCCATAGAGATAGTTGTCGCTACCAGTATCGTCGCTGCCAGTGGCGTTGATGTTCTTTTTGCCAAGCAAGGTCAGCGTTTCGACATTGTTTGAGAGGGTGTAGCTGACAGACGACTTCACCGTGTCGGTGCCCTCACTTTCGCTTTCCGAGAACGTCACTTTGGCATTGTCGGTCATGAAGACATCATTGCCGAGCCCGCCGTAGACCGTTTGCTCCCCCTTGGTGCCTCGTAGATCGACAATATCATTGCCATCGCGCAAATAAATCAGGCCGCCAGTAATAACGCCGTCGCTAATCAGTTTTTCCGCTCCGTCGTCTCCGAAGATCCCCCCGACGATCGTTCCGTGATTGACAATTTTGGTGGCAACGCCCGTCGCTGTTTCTATCGACAGCGCCACACCATCAGCGCCAGTGATTGTTCCGCCAACGTCGTTGACGATGGTGTTGCCGGCGCCGGTCACCTTCACGCCACGACTGCCGAAGATAGTACCGCTGTTGGTCAACGTGGCGGCGTCGCCGTAAAGCAAGATCGCTTCGTAGACTTGCCCTTCAACTCTGCCATGGTTTTCAATCGTTGCGAAGTCGCCACTGGAAAAAATTGCCTGATCTCCGGTAATGAGACCAGTAGAGCCAACGACAATATGGGTATTGTTCTGCTGGTTGTTTATCCCGAGAGCCCATAGTTGATCACTATTGCTAACCGGGCTTGAGGCAACGAGGAAGCCGTTAACTGTTATATCCACCCCTGTAGTGACAACATTGACTGCCCACTCGTCTTGTTGTTGGAACAGAGATATTCCGCCGGTCTTTGTCACAACCAAGGAGGTCAGATTGAAGTCTTGGACTCCCTCATGGACAACTGTATCGATGACTGTCTTTGTCACTGCCGTTTCCTCCATGTTTATTAGCATGTAATCATATTGATCTGGCAAATGAAAGGCGCTTGCCCTCAGGGTCTGGCCGGTAATCGGCCACTGGCGATCGTTATCCGTAGACTTTGAACGACTGGCGACGATAGTGTCGCCAGAGCCAATGCAACGGAATCCGCAATGCACACTGACAACGGGATAGTTGCCTGATGCCACGCCACGGGGAGAGGTTGCCTTACACCTCGCTATCCGGAGAGCCGGCGCAGATCGCTATATCGGCCGAACAATGGCGCCTCCTGGAGAAGGCGTTAGGCAGGTCCGTCCTGCTGGGTGCTCGTGAAGCTTTTCAAACCCTCTGCAATGATTATCTCTTGCGTGAACAGCTTGAGCAGGCAGCCATCCGTGTTGCCGATGTTAAGCGATGCGCGGAGAGCGTGAATACCTTTCTGACGCCGCTTCTTCAATTTTCCTTTGGCCAGCCACTTGTTCCGAAGGGCGTCTCGCAGGCCGCCTGGGATGAGTTTCAGTCGCAATTCGACGAGGCGCTGGAAGGTTTTAAGGTGCCGGTTGGGCAAGGGACACCCGGTGACGATGGGGACGCACCAGTCGGCGCCATCTCTCTGTCGCGCAATATGGTGATGGAAGTTGCCACCCGAATCTCTGCAGCGCTTGCGAAAATCCAGAGCGCCGGGGGCGTACCGGACACATTTCAGGATTCAGACGGCATCGAGGTCGGCATGGCACTGCAACACTTTGTCGTTCGCGCCMAGGCCTGGGCGAAAGACAACGGGCTTCCCTACGGCTCGATGAGGTCCCTGGACGACACGGCCGCGCCCTTCGCAACTTTCCTCCATTACGCGATGCGGCTGATGCCGGCGGATATCGTTCCGAGCATCCCGAGTGCTCAAGCCATGGCCGCCCGCATCCTCCGCTCCAAACGAGGCAATTGAAGGCGGGATGCAAATAGACTAAGGAAAATAATCCTATTTGCATCCCTGCTATTTGGATCGTTGTGTGAAAAATGGGCGACGAACACCGGTGAACGAACCGGTGTTCGCGCCACCGGGCGTCTCCCCGGCGAGATGGACCAATGTCTAAAATTTCCATGACGATCGACGATGCCGTTGCCTATTGTGGCATCGGACGGACGAAACTCTACGCGCTGATCAAGGAGGGCAAGCTCACCTCGAGGAAGAGCGGGCGCCGCACGCTGATCCTCACCGAAGAGCTGGATGCCTATGTCCGCGCTCTGCCAAGCTCCAAGACAGCGGCGTGAGGTGTGGCCATGGCAAAACCGACCGAACCGGCGGCGCAACCCGGCACCAGCCGGGCTCAGAGAACCGTGGCAACCGGCCAGACAGTCGATGAACGGAAACCCGCCGAAGYCGCTCTCCAGCTTCAGCCCAATACGCCCACCCCGCCGACGGAGCAGACCATGYCGTCGCTTACCCGTCAGCAGAAATGGAGCCGGGCAAATCCGCTGAAACGGTGGGCACATATGGCGCTCCGCTCGGCCGTTCGACAGGGCCTCGTCGCGCAGAGAGCCTGCGAAGATTGCGGCAGCGAGAAGTCCGAGGCGCACCATACCGATTATTCGCGGCCGATCCATGTCCAATGGCTCTGCCGCGCCTGTCATATGGCCGCACATAAGCGCCTGAAGGGAGCAGCGTTCGATGACAACGCCTCCCTTTGACCCCGTCCGCGCAGCGGCAGAATGGCTTGTGCAGCA
This sequence comes from Rhizobium sp. P2_G2, assembly GCF_056403555.1. Classification (NCBI taxonomy): domain Bacteria; kingdom Pseudomonadati; phylum Pseudomonadota; class Alphaproteobacteria; order Hyphomicrobiales; family Rhizobiaceae; genus Rhizobium; species Rhizobium sp. P2_G2. The sequence goes on along the minus strand of NZ_JBFUFF010000035.1, from coordinate 40,662 downwards.
GCAGGAGCCACCCTCCATGGTGATTCCGGTCCTGCGCGAACGGTTCGCCCTTTCGGTGACGGAAGCCTGTCACGGCTGCCGGATTGCCGGTGAACTTCGGAGGGCCGCGCATGCGTGACTTCACCAAGGTTTCGCCACTGATCTGGCGGGACAAGCGCTTTCACTGTCTCGCGTCTACCGACGCGAGACTGCTCTATTTTTACTTTCTCACAGGCGAACATCAGAACGCGTGTGGCTGCTTTCGCATTCCGGATGGCTACGCAGCCTCCGATCTACGATGGGATGCGGAGCGCTATGTCCAGGCGCGGGACGAGGTCGTCGCCGGTGGGCTCGCACAGTTCGATCCGGAGACAAGCGAGATCTACGTCAGCGGCTGGTACGAGACCAACCCGATTTGCAACGACAGCCACTTCAAAGGCGCACTCAAAAGTGTCTGCAACATCGAAAGCGACATGATCCGCGAGATTGTCGAACCTGAGATCGAGGCGAGCGACCAGCAAAGGCGCAAGAAAGTGCCAGAAAAGCAATCGCGGCTCGATGCAGCCCTGTTTCGGTCGAGAGACCTTTAGGGGCCGACACGTGACACCCGTGGGACACCGGTGTCGGACCGGTGTCGCACCTGTGTGACCATACAGAGACACAGACACAGACTGAGACGCAGATGGAGACCAAACAAAACCAAACAAAACAAAACTTGAAACCCGCTTCAGTCGCTGCAGTACGAGGTGCGTGGCGATGAACCGGCCGATGGCGTCTTCGGCTACGGCACGGAATCGTGTTCTCCGAGTGCCCGGGGATGAACCGTGAAAGCCCGCGATGTAACCGGCACCAAACGGGTGTTCTCCGCATGCGCGGGGATCGACCGATTTACAACAACTTCGAAACTCCGGCGTTATGTAGGAACCCCACCAGCATTTCGATCCGGAATTAGGTACAGATGTCCCCCAAGGCTGGCGGCACCTGGCTGGCAACGGAAATCTCCACACCTTTGCTGCCCAAAGTTCGCTGCGCAAAGCTGTTGACCGCCGGCCTCCCGAAAGCCGTCGCAGATGAGGTCGAATGCTCGATCCCAACTGCCCTTGCCGGCTTTTTGTACGGATCGAGGCGGACGCCAGTCAGCCGAGCAAAACCGACAGGCCATCTGGCGCCGCCTATGGTCTCGACTTGCGAACGAAGACCGGATCTTTTTTCCGCGGGTCCGGAACTCTGGATTTGCCGTGCTGGTTGACACCAGAACCGAGTTCGATGGTCTGCCAGATGTGGGCCGCATTCGAAACTCCGAACTTGTCCTCCAGCATCCAGACAAACGCCTCTGTCGAGAGAATGTCCAGGTTAAGATTTTCCACCTGCCGCAGCGCCGCTCTTGCCTTTCGATCATCGACGATAAAAACCACGGCCCCGTGATCCCTCACGACTTTTTCGGCGGTCGACAGGATATTGAGAAGGCTCGCATCGCCGCGGCCCGTCCAACTCGGTTTCAAGTCCGGTCGGCTCCCGCCGATCGTCCAGTTGACCATCGCCTTCAGATATTCCCGGCCAGCTTCCGTCTCCATCACCGAAATTCGATGTTTGTTGGCATCGAACCAGTCGCCGATGAGTTTGCGTTGTTCTCTTCTGGGGTCGTCCCCGGGGTCGGGCTCTCGCGTGGATTCGATTTTCACCATGTCGGTGACCCAGACCTCGACCCCTGGGATGAACAGGGCGTCGAGGCCATCGAGCCCCGCATGAGACAGTAAGGACAGAGGGGAGTTGTCCGGGATCAGAAGCCGCGGCGCGCGGTCAATCCCGTCGTTCATCCGCCCATCCCCCAGCGCCGCATTGCGGCCGCCACCTCCGACCGGATTTCATCCTTGTGTTCCCCACTGAGAGCGTGCCTGGCCACTTTCAATGGGAAGTCGGGATCGGCGGTATCGTATCCCAAGGGGTCGACAACTGGCCGATGTAGCGTGGGGCGTGATTTGCGAACCTCCGGGGGAACCGCTTCTCCGGCCGCGATCTTCAGGCGGATGAACTCCTCGGCGGACATGACCACCGTGCGGGGCTGATCCCTGTTCATCACCACGACCGCTTCGACATCGGCCGCGCGCAAGACATCGCCGAGGTTCTTTTGAAGATTGATTGATCGAATGGACTGCATGGCGGCCTCCATATGTTTTACGTAATTTTACATAAATGCGGGGTCGAGTGCAAGAATGGCTTCGGTAGGGCCGATGGGGTTTTTAACCAGCCTGCAGGACTGAACATGAAGGCCGTAAACCCCTCCGTCATGGAACCGTCTATTGCGAGCTGTACGGCGCAGCGAGCAGCGTATTCTCCGCATCCGCGGAGATAAACGGAGAGAAAATGGATCCAGCCAATTCGGCAGTCACCCACTTGCAGACTTTTCGCACGCTTGACGAACCCCACTCGTCCGCATAACCTCACCGCATTCACCAGGGGGGTCCCGACAAGGGGCTGAGATACTGCTGAGCGATTTCGCGGCGCAGTGACCCGTTGAACCTGATCCAGTTCATACTGGCGTAGGGACGGTGCAAGCGCTGACGACACGCGGATTCACGCCCTGAATCCGTATCGGCGTTCTCCATCATTCCGGCTCGATGACTGGGTCTCCAACGCGAAAACTTTGGAGCCTCACGATGAATATTGCCGCAAAGCCTGAAACCCCGACAGTCACCACCGGCCCGCTTCCGGCGTCGACGAAGATTCATATCCAGGGGGAAATCCATCCCGGCATCCGGGTGCCGATGCGCGAGATCGCGCTGCATCCGACCGCTGGCGAGCCGCCGGTGACGGTCTATGATTCCTCCGGCCCCTATACCGATCCCGCGCATGTCGTGGCGATCGAATCCGGCCTGCCGCGGCTGCGCCAGGCATGGATCGAAGCGCGTGGAGACGTGCAGGCTTATGAGGGGCGCGTGGTGAAGCCGGAGGACAATGGCTTTGTCACCGGCGACCGCCTGACGCCGGAATTTCCGGTGCGCGAGCGTCCCTTGAAGGCCAGGGATGGCAGGGCGGTGACGCAGCTTGCCTATGCGCGGGCCGGGATCATCACGCCGGAAATGGAATTCGTCGCCATCCGCGAGAATATCGGACGCAAGGCGATCCGGGAAAAGCTCGCGCGCGACGGCGAGAGTTTTGGCGCGGCTATTCCCGATTATGTGACGCCCGATTTCGTGCGCGAGGAAATCGCCCGGGGGCGGGCGATCATTCCGGCCAATATCAATCACCCGGAGAGCGAGCCGATGATCATCGGCCGGAATTTCCTAGTGAAAATCAATGCCAATATCGGCAATTCCGCCGTCACCTCGTCGATGGCCGAGGAGGCCGACAAGATGGTCTGGGCGATCCGCTGGGGCGCCGATACGATCATGGACCTGTCGACCGGCCGCAACATCCACAATATCCGCGAATGGATCATCCGCAATGCGCCGGTGCCGGTCGGTACTGTGCCGCTCTACCAGGCGCTTGAGAAGGTGGGCGGCATCGCCGAGGACCTGACCTGGGCGGTTTTTCGAGACACGCTGATCGAGCAGGCCGAGCAGGGTGTGGACTATTTCACCATCCATGCCGGCGTGCGGCTTGCCTATATTCCGCTGACGGTCAATCGCGTCACCGGCATCGTCTCGCGCGGCGGCTCGATCATGGCCAAGTGGTGCCTGCATCACCATAGGGAGAGTTTTCTCTACGAGCATTTCGAAGAAATCTGCGACATCTGCCGGGCCTATGACGTCTCCTTCTCGCTGGGCGACGGGCTGCGGCCCGGCTCGATCGCCGATGCCAATGACGCGGCGCAATTTGCCGAACTCGAGACGCTCGGCGAGCTGACCAAAATTGCCTGGGCCCGAGACTGCCAGGTGATGATCGAAGGCCCCGGCCATGTGCCGATGCATAAGATCAAAGAGAATATGGACAAGCAGCTTGCGGTCTGCGGCGAGGCGCCTTTCTATACGCTCGGACCGCTGACCACCGATATCGCGCCGGGCTATGACCACATCACGTCCGGCATTGGTGCCGCGATGATCGGCTGGTTCGGCACGGCCATGCTCTGCTATGTCACACCCAAGGAACATCTCGGCCTGCCCGACCGCAACGACGTCAAGATCGGGGTGATCACCTACAAGATCGCCGCGCATGCTGCCGATCTCGCCAAGGGCCATCCGGCCGCGAAAGTCCGTGATGATGCGCTGTCGCGGGCTCGGTTCGAATTCCGCTGGGAGGACCAGTTCAACCTCTCGCTCGACCCGGATACTGCGCGTTCCTTCCATGACGAGACGCTGCCCAAGGAGGCACACAAGGTCGCGCATTTCTGCTCGATGTGCGGGCCGAAATTCTGCTCGATGCGCATCTCGCACGATCTGCGCGCCGAGGCGCAGAAGGAGGGGCTCGAAGCCATGGCGGCGAAATACCGCGCCGGCGGCGATCTCTATATGCCCGTGGGAGAGTGAGATGCGCATTCTCGTCAGGGGGGCCGGTGTCGCCGGCCTCGCGGTGGCGCATGAACTTGCGTCTCTCGGTTTTGCTGTCGATGTCAGGGATGTCGCACCATCGATCGGGGCGGGTGCCTCGTGGCTGGCCGGTGGCATGCTGGCGCCCTGGTGCGAGCGGGAAAGTGCCGACGAGCGGGTGCTCGTGGAAGGCAGGGCTGCCGCCGATTGGTGGGAGGCTGCCGTGCCTGGCGAAGTCATGCGCAAGGGCACGCTGGTGGTCGCGCCGCAGCGAGATCTGGGCGAGCTTGCCCGCTTCGCGTCACGCACATCCGGATATGAGTGGCTGGGTGAGGATGGCATTGCCGAGCTGGAGCCGGGGCTTGCCGGCCGCTTCCGCAAGGGGCTGTTCTTCCGCGAGGAGGCGCATCTCGATCCGCGGCGGGTGATGCAGGGCCTGCATCGATCGCTGCAGATGCAGGGTGTCCGGTTTCATCTCGGTGTGGCTGACGGTTTGGTCGAGTGCCAATTTGAGCCAGGGCAGTCGCATGTGCCGCAAGACCCTCTCTGGCCTGCCGGCCATCTCCCCCACAAGGGGGGAGAAGACTTGCGGCACCCTGTTCGCCTCAATCAAGGCACAGCGGTGCGGCGAGGTAAGCCCCTCCCCCTTGTGGGGGTCCGAAGGACGGGCCGAGACCGGCGGCTCGACCCTGTAAGTTGGGGAGGGGTCGCCTTGCATTACGATCAAGTGATCGACTGCACCGGTTCTGCAATGATCGGAAGGCTGGAGCGCCTGCGCGGCGTGCGCGGGGAGATGCTCTATCTGGAAACAGAGGAGATCGCATTGTCCCGGCCGGTCCGGCTGCTGCATCCGCGTCACCCGATCTATATCGTCCCACGGCAGCATGGCCGCTTCATGATCGGCGCGACGATGATCGAGAGCGATGCGGGCGGACCGCCCAGCGCGCGTTCGATCATGGAACTGCTCAATGCCGCTTATGCCCTGCATCCGGCCTTTGGCGAAGCCCGTCTGATCGAGACCGGCGCGGGTGTGCGGCCTGCTTTTCCGGATAATTTTCCGCGCGTGATCGCAGCGGGACAGGCGCTGCATGTGAACGGGCTCTATCGCCATGGCTTTTTGCTGGCGCCGGCCATGGCCCGGCAGGTGGCGGAGCTTCTGGCAACGGCTGAGATGAAACGAACAAAGGCAGGAGCGACGGCATGAAACTGATCGTCAATGGCGAAGATCATCACCTTGATGCGGCAACACTCACCGATGTCATGACCCTGCTTGACTACGAGGGGGGATGGCTGGCGACCGCTGTCAATGGCGAGCTCGTTCATCGCGAGGACCGAACGGATTGCCGTCTCACCGACGGCGATCGGATCGAAATTCTCACGCCGCTGCAGGGAGGTTGACATGGTCGCGTTTTATGGAACCGAAATCGGTTCGCGCCTGCTGTTGGGCACGGCGCGCTATCCCAGCCCTGCCGTTCTCGAAGAGGCGGTGCGGCGGTCCGGAACGGAGATCGTGACTGTATCCTTGCGGCGTGAAATGGCCGGCAGCAAAGCAGGCGGGACATTCTTTGACCTGATCCGGGCGCTTGGGGTGCGCGTGCTTCCGAACACGGCAGGGTGCCATTCGGTGTCCGAAGCGGTGCTGACGGCAAAGATGGCGCGCGAGCTGTTGCAGACCGATTGGATCAAGCTGGAAGTGATCGGCCATCACGACACGTTGCAGCCCGATGTCTTCGCCCTGGTGGAGGCGGCAAAGATCCTTTCGGGCGAGGGCTTCAAGGTGTTTCCCTATACCACGGACGATCTCGTCGTCGCCGAACGCCTGCTGGACGCCGGCTGTGAAGTGCTGATGCCCTGGTGCGCGCCGATCGGCTCGGCCATGGGGCCGGTCAACAGGATGGCGCTGAAATCGATGCGGGCGCATTTCCCCGATATTCCCCTGATCGTCGATGCCGGCATCGGCCGTCCCTCGCATGCGGCCACGGTGATGGAGATCGGCTACGATGCCGTGCTGCTCAACACGGCTGTCGCGGGTGCCGGGGAGCCGGCTTTGATGGCCGAGGCCTTCGCGCAAGCCATCGAGGCGGGCCACAAGGCCTGTCGTGCAGGACCGCTCGAACCGCGGGACATGGCCGTGCCGTCGACGCCGGTGATCGGCAAGGCGGTATTCGCATGACGCTCGATCCCTTCTACCTGATCGTCGACAGCGCCGACTGGATCGAACGGCTGGTTCCGCTGGGCGTGAGACTGGTGCAGTTGCGGATCAAGGATGTCTCGGATGACAGGCTGCGCCAGCAAATCCGCCGGGCAAAGGCGATCTGTGCCGATCACGGCTGCCAGCTTATCGTCAACGACTATTGGCAGGTCGCGATCGAGGAAGGCTGCGATTTCATCCATCTGGGCCAGGAGGATCTTGCAACTGCCGATCTCTCAGCCATTCGTCGGGCCGGCTTGAAGCTCGGCCTTTCCACGCATGACGAGGCGGAGCTTGCAACGGCGCTGGCCGCCAGGCCGGACTATGTCGCACTCGGTCCGATCTATCCGACCATCCTCAAGCAGATGCAATGGGCACCGCAGGGGCTTGAACGCATCAGAGACTGGAAACGGCGCGTCGCCCCGCTGCCGCTGGTGGCGATCGGCGGCTTGAATGTGGGGAGGCTGCAAGGCGTGTTCGAGGCGGGTGCCGATAGCGCGGCTGTCGTCACCGACATTACGCTCAATGCCGATCCCGTGGCGCGGACACGGGAATGGATCGAACGAACGGCGGCGTGGCGATGAGTGTCAGACCGAAAGTTCTGGTTGTCGCCGGCTCGGACTCTTCCGGCGGCGCTGGCGTCGCACGCGATGTGGCGACGATTGCCGGTTTCGGCGTCGGAGCCTCGGTCGCCATCACGGCGATCACCGCGCAGACGCATGCGGCCGTCATCGCGGTCGAGCCCATATCCGCGCATCTGGTCGCCGCCCAGATGCGGGCGGCACTGGCCGCCGATCCGATCGCAGCCATCAAGATCGGAATGATGGCGACGGCGGAGGTGGTGCAGGCCATCGCCGACGTGCTGGCCGACAATGCCGGCATTCCGGCCGTTCTCGATCCGGTGCTTGCGAGCTCGTCGGGAACCCGGTTGCTCTCTGATCCCGGGCTCGACAGCCTGAGGCAAAGGCTGCTGCCCGCCGCTTGCCTGGTGACGCCCAATCTCCCCGAGCTTGGTATTCTCACAGATCGCGAAACGGCCCGTTCGGACGCTGAAATATCGCACCAGGCCGCGCAAATCCTGGACACGGGCTGTCCCGCCGTGCTGGTCAAGGGCGGCCATGGGGACGGCGCGATGTCGATCGACACGCTCTATGTGTCCGCCGTGCCGCCAGGATACTTCGCTTCGCCGAGACGCCAGGTCACGTTGCGGGGAACGGGCTGCATGTTGTCGAGCGCCGTCGCGGCGCATCTGGCGCTCGGCCAGGACATGCCGGCGGCGCTCGCCGCGGCAAAGGCGTTCATGGACCGGCAGTTCGATGCGGCGGCCGAGTGATCGTCGACATTGCGGTCGATGGCCTGAACGAAGCCGATGACGGGGACGCAGAGATATTCTTGCCGCCGCTGGCCGATATACTGCGGGGCCCATGCAAAACACGCCGGGTCCCCTGAACAGGGGATTGTGCGACTTTGTCGCATCTATACCGTTTTGAGATCAAAACGGGGAGCGATCAATGTCTTATTCAATGGTGTTGAAGGAAACTGTCGAGGGAACCGACAAATCCGTGACCTTTGCCGGCATCGGCGGGGATTCGGTCATCGTCACGGGGACCGGGTTCAAATACGATGCCGACGGCTATCTCAAGGCCGGCAACATCACCAAGCTGACCTATATCGACGATGATTTTTCAGGCCCCGTGAAGGCGCAGACGGTGACGATGAAGCACGCCGTCTCCGCCGCGGACCTATATGACGATCTCCTGTCACCGGCGATTGCGCTGATCAAGCAGACGGCGGATTGGTCGACGATCGATACGATCGACACATTCACGTCCAAGCAGATCGTCATCGAGATGGACAACTTCAATTTCGTCACGATCAAGGGCACGGGCTTCACCCAGGATCCGACAAAGGGCACGGTGACGTCGCTCGAATATTCCGACTTCAACGGTCATTCGCTCGACACGGTCGACAACCTGCATGCCTCGCTGTCCGCGGTCATGACGGCGCTCGGCGGGTCGGGTGATATCTACAACTACCTCGCCCAGGGCGACAGTTCGATCAAGGATTTCACCGCTTTCCCGCCGACGCTGGAAGGAGGCCTCGGCGATGACAGGCTTGATGGCGGCGATGCTGCCTTTCCCGTTGCTGATTATCGTCATACGGCGCTTTCGGGGATCAAGGCGGACCTCGGTACGGGAAAAGTGACCGGCGGTGCGGGCCATGACACATTGGTCGATGTCATCGGCCTCCAGGGCAGCAATTTCAACGACGAGATCATCGGCAAGGATACAAAGGACGGCACCTTCGGAGAGCAGTTGAACGGAAATGGCGGCGCCGACAAGATCAGCGGGCTTGGCGGTATCGACTATCTCTATGGAGATGACGGCAACGACACGCTTTCGGGCGGCAAGGGCGACGACAAACTGACCGGCGGAGCCGGCAACGACAAGATCGATGGCGGTGACGGGGTCGATCTTGTCAGTTTCGATGGCGATGTCCTGGGCAAGAAGGGCGTCGAGATCGATCTCGGCAAGACGGGCCTCCAGAATTTCGGCGCCTGGGGGAAGGACACGATCCTGAATGTGGAAGGCGTCTATGGCAGCGCCAACAATGACTCGATCACGGGCACCGACAAGCGTGACGAAGTGCTGATCGGCGGCGGCGGCACGGATGTCATCAAGGGGCTCGGCGGCAATGACACGCTCTATGCCCAGATCGGGCCGGGCGGCTTCTACACCGAAGTCATCGGCAACGATACGCTGGATGGCGGCGCCGGCAATGATATCCTCAATAGCGGTGACGGCGCCGACCTGATGATCGGAGGCGCGGGCAAGGACACGTTCGTTTTTCAACGGCTTCCCCAGACATTTTTCGGCGACGACGTCGACAAGATCAAGGATTTCGACAGCAAGCAGGACACGATCAAGATGGCCCACCAGGCGATCGACCAGTTCGATGCAGGCAAGGTGAGCGCCGACCATTTCGTCCTCGGCACCGCCGCCAAGGATGGCGACGATTGGCTGATCTATGACAAGAAGACCGGCAATCTCTACTACGACGAGGATGGCAGCGGCACCGATCACGATCAGGTGTTGATCACCACCCTCATGAACAAAGGCGACCTGTCCAATACAGACTTTCTCCTGACCTGAATTCGATCGGGTGCGCTCTCGGCCATATTGCGATTGCAGCGACTGCGCCAACGCGGCGAGGCGTCTGTCACGGCGTAACGCGATGCGAATGGTTGAAAAATGAGCACGAAATTCGATTGACTACAAAGTGAGCTTGTCATAGCTTCGCCTGACAAATGGCACTGATCGCCAACGGCAAATGAGCCCCGATCTCCGCAAATTTCTGCGGACGGGGCTTTTTTTATGCCGTTTCTCCGGTCGTGCCCTGGCCTGATTGTTCCAATTGGGAGTTTGGCGTGGCAGACGGTGTTCGTGGTCAGAGCGGTGGATTGCCGGGCAGGTGTCAGGCCGGTGCGTGCCGTCATCGTCCCGGATTGCAGGAGGCGTCGTGATCCGGAAGACCATCCCCCTTTCGCTGCTTTATTCGACCACGGGCACCTATGCGGCGCTTGGCCGCGACGCCGTGGATGGCGCCCTGACGGCTGTTGCCGAGGTCAACGGCGACCCCGCTTCATCCTTCCAGTTCGAGCCGCGGGTCGATGATCCCGCTGGCAATGCCGAGCGCTATGCCGAATTCGCCGAAGCGGCCATCCGGCAGCGGGGATGCCGGCATATCGTCGGCACGATCACGTCCTGGAGTCGCAAGGATGTGCTGCCGGTCGTCGAACGGCATGGGGCGCTGCTCTGGTACGCTTTTCCCTATGAAGGCTATGAGACCAGCGACAGCGTCGTCTATCTCGGAGCCTGTCCCAACCAGCATCTGCTGCCGCTGTTCGATCATGTGCTGCCGCGCTATGGCAGGCGGCCGTTCATCGTCGGGTCGAACTATATCTGGGGCTGGGAGATCGGCCGGATTGCCCGTGAGATGACCGAGGCGGCGGGTGGCGAAGTGCTGGCCGAGCGCTTTGTGCCGCTCGGCTCGGAAGAGGTCGACCATCTGATTGCCGAGATCCGCCAGAAGCGGCCGGATTTCATTCTCTCCAATCTCGTCGGCCGCTCCGTCCATGCCTTCATCCGCGCCTATGCGGAATTGCGCGACAGCGACCCGGAATTCGGCGCCGACCGCCGGCCGATCGTCGCCTGCAACTTTTCAGAAACAGACCTCGAAGGGCTGAGCCCACGCGCAAAGGCAGGTCATATCGTCACCGATATCTATCTGGACAAGCTCGACACCGAGGAGAACCGGCGTTTCAAGGCGCGGCTGGCGGCGCGTCGCGGGGGAGGGCGGCCGGTCACCGGGCCGTTCGTCTTTGCCTATATGGCGGTTTCCATCCTTGCCCAGGCCATCGCCGATGCCGGCACCGACGATCCCGATGTGATCCGCAAGGTGGTGACGCAGCGCCGGTTCGAGACACCGATCGGGCCGGTCTCCTTCGATCCGCGCACGCATCACGCCGGGCTGAGGCCCTATATCGGCCGCTCCGACGAGGAGGGTGGCTTCGAGGTGTTCGACATGGACACGCCGGTCATCGAGGCCGATCCCTATCTGGTGCGCTCGGCCTTTCCCGCCAAGCCCGTGGGCCATGCGCCGGCACCGGGACTGAAGGTGGTGAAATGAGCCAGTTCGAACGGCCGATGTTTTCGAACTGRCAGGCGGTGATCCTGCACCGGCCGCATCCGGCCGTCGAGGCGCTGACGCGGCAGCTGCAATCGCTGCATATCCGGGTCAGGTCCGTCTGGCCGCAGCTCGACGAGCAGGATGCGACAGCCGATGTGGTGTTTTTCGATGCCGATATGGGGCACGACCAGCAGTTTCCCTGGCCATCGGGCTTTTCGCCCATGCCGCTCGTGGCGCTCATCGGCTCGGAAGCGCCGGGACGGATCGAATGGGCGCTGGCCCAGGGTTCGAACGCGCATATGCTCAAGCCGATCGGCTCGACCGGCGCCTATAGCGCGCTGCTGATCGCCGCGCACGCCTATCGGAAGGCGCGCAGCCATGCCGACGATATCCGTGTGCTCGAGGACCGGTTGCGGCAGCGGCCGATCGTGGTGCGCGCCGTGTTGCAGCTGATGCAGCAGGGCTATGCCGGCGAGACTGCGGCCTTCAAGCGGCTGAGAAGCATTTCCATGGATTGGGGCATGACGATCGAGGAGGCGGCGGATGCCATCTGCAGGAACGACAAGCGCACGCGCGGCGGACCATAGAACAAGGATGAAAAAGGGAGACGGAATATGGAGATAAAGGAAGGCTATGCACCCTATGGCGCCTACCGGACCTGGTACCGGATCACCGGCGACCTGGCCTCCGGCAAGCCGCCGCTGATCGTGGCGCATGGCGGGCCGGGCTGCACGCATGACTATGTCGACAGCTTCAAGGATATTGCCGAAACCGGCCGCGCGGTGATCCATTACGATCAGGTCGGCAATGGCAAATCCACGCATCTGCCGGACAAGGGCGGGGATTTCTGGACCGTCGATTTCTTCAAGGCCGAGCTTCACAATCTCATCGATCATCTCGGCATTCGCCAGAGCTATTGCCTGCTCGGCCAGTCCTGGGGCGGCATGCTGTCGGCGGAGTTTTCGGTCGACCGGCCGGCCGGGCTGAAGGCACTGGTGATCGCCAATTCGCCGGCCGCCATGGTCACCTGGATTTCTGAGGCCAATCGCCTGCGCGATGCGCTGCCGGCCGATGTGCAGGCGACGCTGCTCAAGCACGAACAGGCCGGCACCACGGATTCGGCTGACTATACCAAGGCCACGGATGTGTTCAACGAGCGCCATGTCTGCCGCGTCGTGCCGATGCCGCCCGAGGTGAAGCGCACCTTCGATGCCATCGCCGAGGACCCGACCGTCTACCACACGATGAACGGGCCGAACGAATTCCACGTCATCGGCACGATGAAGGACTGGTCGATCGTCGGCCGCCTGTCRACCATCACTGTGCCGGTGCTGCTGATCTCCGGCCGCTTCGACGAGGCGACCGCGGCCTGCGTGCAGCCCTATGCCGATGAAATTCCGGATGTGCGCTGGCGAATCTTCGAACAATCCAGCCATATGCCGCATGTCGAGGAACGTGCCGCCTGCATGGCCGAGGTGGGTGCCTTCCTGGATGCGAAAGCGCCCTGAAAACAGGGCCGCCCTTCGGGGCGGTCGCGAATGCCAGTCCTATCGAACCAGCCACAACAACAGGGGAACAGACCATCATGACCAAGAGATCAATGACAACCTTCCGTCGTGCAGGGGCCGCTCTTGCCGGCGTCCTGCTCGCCCAGACTATGCTTGCGGGCCTCGCCCATGCCGAGGACCGTGCGGCGCTCATGACCCAGCATCGCGGCGGCAGCATGGTGCTGTCGGCCGTGTCTGCGGCCGGCACCATCGACCCGGCGATCAACTATACCGCCCAGTACTGGCAGATCTACCAGATGACCTATGACGGCCTGGTCAAGTTCAAGCAGGCCGGCGGCATCGAGGGCTTCAAGATCGTCCCCGATATCGCCGAGGCGATGCCGGAGATGAAGAATGACGGCAAGACCTTCGTGTTCAAGATCCGCAAGGGCATCATGTTCTCCAACGGCAAGGAACTGACGCCGGCCGATGTCGTCGCCTCGTTCCAGCGCATCTTCAAGGTCAAGGGGCCGACCGTCGGCAGCTTCTATAACGGCATTGTCGGCGCCGACAAATGCATCGCTACGCCCGATACCTGCACGCTCGACGGCGGCATCAGCGCCGATGCGGCCGCCGGTACTGTGACCATCAATCTCGTCGCAGCGGATTCGGAGTTCTTCGACAAGCTCGCCGTGCCGCATGCCTCGATCGTGCCGGCCGATACCCCGGCCAAGGATGCCGGGACGACGCCGATCCCGACCACTGGTCCCTATTATTTCGACAGCTACAATCCCAATGAAGCGCTGGTCATGAAGCGCAATCCGCATTTCAAGGAATGGAGTGCCGATGCCGAGCCTGATGGCTATGCCGACGAGATCATTTACAAGTTCGGCATGACAGAAGAAGCTGTCATCAACGCCATACAGAACGGCCAGGTCGACTGGATGTTCGATACGCCGCCGGCCGACCGTCTGCCGGAACTCGGCACCAAATATGCCAAGCAGATGCATCTCGATCCGCTCGCCGCCTTCTGGTACGCGCCGATGAACACCAACCTGGCGCCGTTCAACAATGTCAAGGCGCGCCAGGCGCTGAACTATGCACTCGATCGCGATGCGCTGGTCGGCCTGTTCGGCGGCGACGCGCTGGGGCAGCCGACCTGCCAGATCCTGCCGCCGGATTTCCCCGGCCATGTTGATGATTGCATCTACACCAAGGATCCAGGCCCGACCTGGTCGGAGGCCGACATGGACAAGGCCAAGCAACTGGTCGAGGAATCCGGCACGAAGGGCCAGAAGGTCACCGTGATCGCCGAAGACAATGCCGTTGCGCGGGGCATCGGCACCTATGTCCAGAGCGTGTTGACCCAGCTTGGATATGAAGCCTCGATGAAGGCGATCTCGCCGAATATCGAGTTCTCTTACATCCAGAACACCAACAACAACGTCCAGATCAGCATCACGCAGTGGTACATGGACTATCCGGCGGCGTCGGACTTCCTCAACGTGCTGCTCTCCTGCGGCAGCTTCACCAAGGGCAGTGATTCCTCGATCAACATTTCGGGCTATTGCAACAAGGACCTCGATGCTCAGATGAAGGCGGCGATGAAGCTCTCGCTCACCGACGAGAAGGGCGCCGAAGCCGAATGGGCGAAGATCGACAAGGGCTATATGGCTGAGGCGCCGCTTGCGCCGCTGTTCACGCCGAAAAGCGTCAATTTCAGCTCGGCCCGCCTCGGCAATTACCTGTTCAACAAGCAGAACCGCTGGATCATCTCCCAGTCCTGGGTGAAATAATCCGTGTGGGCAATGGCGTGCAGCCGCATGCCATTGCCCGCTTCATCCTTGAACAATCCGAATCGGCGAGAACAGCGGCTGTTTGCGACCGTGTGACCGTCGGTGACGGCAGGAACTGGAAATGACCCTCGTATCCGACAGCATTGCCAATCCGATGGAGAATTCGGAAAGCAAAGGCCTCCGAAAAGGCTCCAGCCACTGGCAACGCGCCTGGCGGCTTCTCAAGCGCGACAAGCCGACGATCGCCGCCGCCCTGGTGCTGCTGGTGATCATCCTGTCGAGCCTCGCCGCACCGCTTTATGCGCATTACGTGTCGGGCACCGATCCGTTCAGCTCCAATCTCAGCGGCAAGATCAAGATCGACGGCAAGAAGGTCAAGATCATGCAGCCTTCGACCGAGGGGCTGGGTCTTGGCGTGACGCCGATCGGGCCGACTTGGGCTGCGCAATATTTCCTCGGCGCCGATACGCAGGGGCGTGATGTCGCCGCCCGGCTGCTTTACGGCGGCCGCAATTCGCTGCTGATCGCATCCTGCGCCACGGCCATCTGTCTTGTCTTCGCCGCGCTGATCGGCATCTGCGCCGGCTTTTTCGGCGGCGCCGTCGATATGGTTCTGTCGCGGTTCCTCGACATCCTCTGGGCCTTTCCCGTCTATCTCCTGGCTATTTCGCTGTCGATCGTGCTGATTTCCAAGGGCATCGTGCTCGGCCCGATCGAGATAACGGCAGACAGCCTGCTGCTGCCGATCGGCATTATCGGCATCATCTACGTGCCCTATGTGGCGCGCCCGGTGCGCGGCCGCGTGCTGGCGCTGAAGAACAGCGAATTCGTGCTGGCGGCGATCGGTCTCGGCATTCCCGAATGGCGCATCCTGTGGAAGGACATCCTGCCGAATGTCTCGACCATGTTGATTGTCTTCATTCCGCTGATGATGGCGCTCAATATCGTCACGGAATCATCGCTCTCCTTCCTGTCGATCGGCGTGCAGGCGCCGGATGCAAGCTGGGGCACCATCATCCAGGATGGCCAGACGCTGCTTTACACCCGCCCGATCGTGGCGCTGGCGCCGGGCATTGCCATCGCGCTCACCGTGCTGACGCTCAATGTCGTGGGCGACAGTATCCGCGACGCGCTCGACCCGCGCACCAAGATCGTCTGAGGAGGCGGAGATGACCTACGCAATCCTCCAGCGTCTCGGGCAGATGCTGTTCGTGATGTTCGGCATTTCGGTGCTGGTGTTCCTGATCTTCTTCGCTACGCCCGGTTCCGACCCTGCCGCCCGCATTGCCGGCCGCAATGCCTCGCAGGAGACGGTCGCGCAGATCCGCACCGAATTCGGCTTCGACCGGCCCTTGCCGGTGCAATATGTGCTGATGATGAAGCGACTGTTCGTGACGCAGGATCTCGCATCCTACGTCAATCGCGGCATGCGCGTCGTGCCGCAGGTCGTGGAAGCGGCGCCGGTGACGCTGTCGCTGGTGTTCGGCGCCGCCGTGCTCTGGGTGGTTGGCGGCGTGGTCTTCGGCGTCATCGCCGCGATGGCCCGCGACACCGTGCTCGACCGGGGCCTGATGGCGCTGGCGCTGATCGGCGTCTCCATGCCGGTCTACTGGCTGGGAGAGGTGATGAACCTGATCTCGCAGAGCCGGTTTCATGACAGCTGGGCATTTTCCTGGGTGCCGGCGCTTGGCTACAAGCCGCTGTTTTCCGATCCGGTCGGCTGGTTCCTGACCCTGATCATCCCGTGGTCGACGCTGGCCGCGCTTTATGTGGGCATCTATGGCCGGGTGCTACGCGCCAATCTGGTCGAGGCCTATCAGGAGGACTATATCCGCACCGCCCGCGCCAAGGGGCTGAGCCCGATGCGGGTGATGCTGCGGCATGCGCTCCGGACATCCTTGATCCCGTTCGTGACCATGTTCGGGCTGGATTTCGGCGCGCTGGTCGGCGGCTCGGCGCTGCTGACCGAAGTGGTGTTCGGGCTCAACGGCGTCGGCCGGCTGACCTACCAGGCGCTGCTCAATCTCGACCTGCCGATGATCATGGGCACGGTCATGTACGCCTCCTTCTTCGTCGTGCTCGCCAATGGCCTGGTCGACATCGTCTATGTGCTGATCGACCCGCGTATCAGGGAGAATTGAGATGACGCCCCCTGAAAAACCGCTGCTGCTCGATGTCAACGGCCTGAGCGTCTCCTTCGCCACCGACCACGGCGTGGTCAAGGCGGTCGATGATGTGTCCTTCAGCGTCCGCGAAGGTGAGATCCTGTCGATCGTCGGCGAATCCGGCTCGGGAAAATCCGTGACGCTGCTGTCGCTGCTGGGACTGCATGACCGCAAGACCACGCGCGTCGAAGGTGCCGTCTCGTTTCGCGGCCAGCATATCATTGAAATGACGGCCAGCCAGATGCGCCGTATCCGCGGCAAGGAAATCGGGCTGATCTCGCAGGACCCGATGACGGCGCTCACGCCCGTCTATACGATCGGCTGGCAGATCGCCGAGCAGATCCGCGCCCATGAGCCGATCTCTCAGCGTGCCGCTCGGCTCAGGGCAATCGAACTGCTGGCCGAAGTCGGTTTCTCCAATCCCGCCGAGGCAGTCGAGCGCTATCCGCACCAGCTGTCCGGCGGCATGCGGCAGCGGGCTGTCATTGCCATGGCGCTCTCCTGCCAGCCGGCGCTGCTGGTCGCCGACGAACCGACGACGGCGCTCGACGTGACGGTGCAGGCGCAGGTGCTCGACCTGTTGCTCAGGCTGCGCAAGGACCTGGGCTCGGCGATCATCCTCATCACCCACGACATGGGCGTGGTCTCGGAAGTCGCCGACAAGGTGGCGGTGATGTATGCCGGCCGCATCGTCGAGCGCGGCACGACA
This sequence comes from Rhizobium sp. P2_G2, assembly GCF_056403555.1. Classification (NCBI taxonomy): domain Bacteria; kingdom Pseudomonadati; phylum Pseudomonadota; class Alphaproteobacteria; order Hyphomicrobiales; family Rhizobiaceae; genus Rhizobium; species Rhizobium sp. P2_G2. The sequence goes on along the minus strand of NZ_JBFUFF010000035.1, from coordinate 23,180 downwards.
CGGGAAATCTTCTCCAATCCCATCCATCCCTATACCTGGGGCTTGATGGCCTCGATCCCGCCGCTGACCGGCGAGCGTCCGAAGCGGCTGATTTCCATCGCCGGCATGCCGCCGACGCCGGGYAGCATTCCGGAGGGTTGCGGCTTTCAGCCGCGTTGCCGGTTCGCCCGCCCCGAATGCGCGGGCCGGCCGCCGCTGCGTCGCATCGACGATCAGGCAGCCCTTTGCATCCTCGACGGCGAGCAGCGTGATGCCCTGCGCAGCACTGTTTTGACATTGGAAGAGCCCGCATGAGCGCGACCGACAAGACCAAGCCGCTGCTTTCCGCCGAGGCGCTGACCAAGAATTTTGTCGTCGGCAAGACCATCCGGCCCGGTTCGGGACGCATTCTGCATGCCGTCGACGACATCAGCCTCGATGTCTATCCCGGCGAGACGCTGGGCCTGGTGGGCGAATCCGGCAGCGGCAAATCCACGCTCGGCCGCTGCCTGACCCGGCTTTATGACATCACTGCCGGTCGGCTGACCTTCGACGGGCAGGATATTTCCAAAGCGGAAAAGCGAGCGCTCAAGCCGGTGCGGCGCAAGATGCAGATGATCTTCCAGGATCCTTCCGCCTCGCTCAATCCGCGCCGCAAGGTGCGCGACATGCTGGGCGAGGTGCTGAAGGTGCATGATATCCGCCGGGGATCGGAGATCGACGATCGCTTGGCCGAACTGATGGAACTGGTCGGCCTGCGCCGCGAATATCTCGACCGCTATCCGCACGAATTCTCCGGCGGCCAGCGCCAGCGCATCGGCATCGCGCGGGCACTGGCAGTCGAGCCGGCGCTGATCGTCGCCGACGAGCCGGTGTCAGCTTTGGATGTGTCGGTCCAGGCGCAGATCGTCAACCTGTTCGCCGACCTGCGCCAGCGGCTCAACCTCACCTATGTGTTCATCGCCCATGATCTCGCGGTGGTGCGGCAAGTGTCGAGCCGGGTGGCCGTCATGTATCTTGGGTCGATCGTCGAAGTCGGCGAGACCGATGCGCTCTACGGCGCGCCGCGCCACCCCTATACGCAGGCGCTGCTTTCGGCCATCCCCCAGCCGCACAATCGCGGCAAGCAGGAGCGCATCCTGCTCACGGGAGAAATCCCAAGCCCGCTCAATCCGCCCAAGGGCTGCAAATTCTCGACCCGCTGCCCCTATGCCCAAGCGCTCTGCCATGAGACGCGGCCGGTGCTGACCGGCGATGCAAGTGGCCGCAGCGTTGCTTGTCATTTTCCGCTGGAGTGATCGAACTCACGCCTTCACATAGCGGACACCGCGGGCCAGCCAGCAGCCAATCGTCAGTCCAGTGACCTTGCCGTCGCCATTGCGTTCGAAGACCATGCTCCAGTCTCCCGGCGCAGGCGCATCGAGGCCGCGCGGGCAGGGCATCAGCCAGACGTCCGTCCCGATTGCATAGAGGGACTGCATGCGCGATGTGCCAAGGAAACCCTTGCAGACAACGAACATTGCACCGCCGCTGGAAGTGACCTGGAGGTCGGCATCCAGTTCTTCGCAATGAAAGCGGCCCTCGATATCCTTACGCGCCTCACCGCTGACAGGCTTCAGCCGTAGCGATAGATTCTCGTCCGCACGCTTCAGGAGGATGTCGCTGCCGTCTCGCGACAGCACCATTTCGTCGGAGCGCGCCGTTCCATCCGGCATCAGGGTCACGATTTCCGGCGAGGTCTCGAACCGCGCGGTCAAGCGACCGGTGTCGAGCGGCGTCAGGCTCAATGTGAGCTTCGTCTCCTGGTCGAGATAGTGACCGGCCCAGTCTGCTTCGCGGGCAAGGCGCGCCGGAGCAGCCTTCGTTTGACCGAGGGCGGCGAGCATGACCTGCTCCGCGGCGGCATGGGCATCGCTCTCATGGTTGAACATGACGACAACCGAAAGCCGCTCGGATGGCGCATGGAGCCGCTGCAATCGCCAACCGCGCAGCGCCCCGCCGTGACCGGTCATTTTGATGCCGCCGATGATCATATGCGCCAGGCCGAAACCATAGCTGGCGGCAGCGCCGTCCGAAAAGGTCTGCGGCTTCGAGATGCGCGCATAAGGGCTTGCCATGTCGTCACGGCCGGCGTCGATGAAAGTCTCCCAGGCGATCATGTCGTCCAGCGAGGCCCAGATGCCCGCATCGCCGGACCAGTAGAGATTGTTTATGGCCGGGCGGAAGCCAACCTGGACATTGCCCTCATAGCCGATGGCCGCTCCCTTGAACTTGCCGGTGTCAGGAAACAGCTCCGCCGTCAGCATGCCTGCCGGTCCGAACAGATGCCTGGCGAAGAGATCGCCAAGCTTTTCGCCGGTATGGGCCTCGATCAGGTCGGACAGGATACGGAAATTACCGTTCGAATAGGAATAATGCGAGCCGGGCGCAAAATGCGTCGTCCTGGTCCGCCCAAGCAGGCTCGGCCCATCTTCCGGCCGGAACGCGCCCTCCGGATCGGCGCCGCAGAGAACCGTCAGCGCCCAATAATCACGCAGGCCGGATTGGTTGTTGCAGAGATCGACGACGCGGGGCAGATCGCTCTCGAAGTTGGGCAGGTAAGCCGCGAGCGCCGCGTCCAGCAGGGAAGGATCGCCGACGCTTTCCAGGAGGGTCGCGCAGGTGAATTCCTTGCTGATCGAGCAGATCGGCATGATCGTCGAGGGTGCCATCGGCACATGACGTTCAAGATCCGCATAGCCCCAGGCATCTCTGACCTCGATCTGGCCGTCGCGGATCACGGCAACCGCGCCTCCCGGCCCTTTGTAGAGATCCGGCAGGGAGCGAATGGTGGCGTCGAGGAGCGGATGCTTGGATGACATGTGAACTCGCATCAGATGAACGTGGGGGCAATTCTAGGGGGCGTTAAGAACAGGAAGTGCGACTCAGCGAGGTCGGCCTTGCCCACATCATCCAGGATAAGCACAGACTTGTGGCATCGGAATAGTCGGAAATGCCTACGGCATTGAGTGCGCTCGATGATTGTGAGCGTCCTCGCCGAAAGGTCGCGGTCTCTGGCGAGAGGTCCTACAGGGCCAGCGCGTCGCGGAGCGTCAGGCCTTCCTGAACCCTGAGATCGAGGTCCGCCTCGATATGATGGATGTGATGCAGCATCAGGTCGCAGGCGCGATCAGCGTCATGTTTTTCAAGCGCATCCAGAACGGCGCCGTGTTCGTTGTGGCCACAACTCGAAATGCCGGAGCGGCCATAGAGGGCGATCACCAGGGATGAGCGGGCGAYGAGCTCGTCCATGAACTTCTGCAGGATGGCATTGCCCGCATGGCTTGCCAGCATCAAATGGAAATCGCCGGAGGCCTTGATCTCGGCCCGCCGTGCCGTCGGGCCGCGCTCGTTCATGAAGCGCGATTCCTGCTCCAGGTGTTGGCGAAGTGCCGCAATGTCGGCCGGCATCAGCCGCTCGGCGGCGGCGCGCACGATGCCCGGCTCGATCAGACGGCGGGAATCGAACACCTGCCTGGCCTCTTCCGGCGTCGGATTGGAGACGAAGGCGCCGCGATTGCGCTCAATCTTTACCAGGCCTTCATAAGCCAGCATCTGCAATACCGAGCGCACCACGGTGCGGCTGACATCGAACAGCGTGCCGACCTCGGCTTCCGAGAGTTTTGCCCCCGGGGCAAGCCTGCGGTCGACGATCGCGTCACGCAGTGCGTCGCGGATCGCCTGGGCGCGGTCTTCCTGGTTCTGGTCGATGTCAGCTGTTTTTTCGATGATATTCATGCGCGGATTCCCATCATCTTGTTCTATCGCGAATGGGGCCGCGTGGGAATGCTGATGATCCTAAAAATTATTGCATACGATTTGACCATGGGATCGCCGACAATCGCTTGTTTTTTACGCAAGCAGGGGAGGGTGGTTTTGCCGACATATTACTAACAGGAAAATAAGAATGTAAATCAGCGCTTTATTGCAATGCGGCGAAGTTGGCACGGCGGATGCATGGCTTGTGCAGTGCATGGGAGCGCCGCATGAGCAAAGCCGCCGAAATCGACATCGTCTCCGTCTCCAAGGTCTATGGCCAGACGACGGCAGTGCATTCGATCAGCCTGAAGATTCCTGCCGGCACCTATTGCTGCCTGCTCGGGCCATCCGGCTGCGGCAAGACCTCGACGCTGAGAATGATCGCCGGCCATGAGGCGATTTCGAGCGGTGACGTCAGGCTCGGCAATATTGTGGTGACCGACCTGCCGCCGGCCAAGCGCGGCACAGCAATGATGTTCCAGTCCTATGCGCTGTTTCCGCATCTCGATCTCGTCGACAATGTCGCCTTCAGCCTGAAGATGAAGGGTGTCGACAAGGCCGAGCGCCATGCCAAGGCGATGGCCATGCTCAAGCTGATGCAGCTTGAGCCCTATGCGACGCGGCGGCCTGCGCAATTGTCCGGCGGCCAGCAGCAGCGCGTGGCGCTTGCCCGCGCGCTGATCACCGATCCCGAGGCCTTGCTGCTCGACGAGCCGCTCTCCGCACTCGATCCGTTCCTCAAGATCAAGATGCGCGCCGAGCTCAAGAAGTTGCAGACCTCGCTTGGCATTTCCTTCGTGCATGTGACCCATAGCCAGGAAGAGGCGATGGCCCTGGCCGACCTGATCGTGATCATGAACGATGGCCGGATCGAGCAGGCTGCGGCCCCGCGCACAGTTTTTGAGCAGCCGGCCACGGCCTTTGTCGCCCGCTTCATGGGGGATCACAATGTGATTTCCGGCAAGATCACCGCCACGACTGAACATGGCACCGATCTCGACGTGGTGGGCGGTGGCAAGTTCTCGGCGACGGGCCGGCAAAGCGAGATCGGCGCGCCGGCGGACATTGCCATCCGCACCGATCGCGTTCGGGTCGGCGAGACCTCGATACCAGGTTTCGGTTTCACCGGCATCGTCTCCAACGTCGAATATCGCGGCTCGACAGTGAAACTGTCCCTCGCCGGCGCAGGCATCGAGGACTTCACCGTCATCCTCGGCGACAACGAATTTTTTGCCCAGCCGATCACGGTCGGCCAGGCCGTGCCCCTCTTCTGGGAGCCGCGCGACGCCATCGTGCTTGGCCGGCTCGACAGCTGATCCCTCAGAACAACATAAAAGGAGAACAGACCATGCGTGACACCAATAATGACAAGACTGCCGAAAAAGCGGGCATTTCGCGCCGCTCGCTGTTGAAAACCGGTGCCGCCGCCGTCGGCGCCGCCGCCGGCACAGGCCTCATCACCGGCTTCCCGACCATCTGGGCGAAGACCAATATCACGCTTCGTCAGTTCGGCACCGGCGTGTCCAACCTCAACGACATTGCCGAGAAGTGCAAGGCCGATACCGGCATCACGCTTGAAATGACGGCGACTGACTCCGACGCCGCCGCCCAGCGCGCCGTGACCCAGCCGAACTCCTACGACATTGCCGACATCGAATACTGGATCCTGAAGAAGGTCTATGCGGCCGGCGTCATCCAGCCGATGGAAACCAAGAAGCTGAAATATTACGATGCCGTCGTGCCGCTGTTCAAGAATGGCAAGCTCAAGCCCGACAGCGTTATCGCCCAAGGCACCGCGCCGCACACCGTCGGTTATGTCGAGACCAAAGACGCGAAGAAATTCGCCGGCCACGAGACCGAATTCTTCACCATGATGCCGACGATCTACAATGCCGATACGCTGGGCATTCGTCCCGACCTCGTCGGCCGCGAGATCACCAGCTGGGCCGACATTCTCGACCCGAAATTCAAGGGCAAGACGGCGATCCTCAACATTCCGTCGATCGGCATCATGGATGCGGCGATGATCATGGAAGCCGCCGGCAACATCAAATATGCCGACAAGGGCAACATGACCAAGGAAGAAATCGACAAGACGATCGACTTCCTGATCAAGACCAAGGGCGACGGCCAGTTCCGCGCCTTCTGGAAGTCGTTCGACGAATCGGTCAACCTGATGGCCTCGGGCGAAGTCGTCATCCAGTCCATGTGGTCGCCGGCCGTCGCGGCCGTCCGTTCCAAGGGCATCGCCTGCAAATTCCAGCCGCTCAAGGAAGGCTATCGTTCGTGGGGTGGTGGCCTCGGCCTCGCATCGCACCTCTCCGGGGCACAGCTCGATGCGGCCTATGAATATATCAACTGGTACACGTCCGGCTGGGTCGGCGGTTATCTCAACCGCCAGGGCTATTATTCGGCCTGCATGGACACCGCCAAGAAATATATGTCCGAGGACGAATGGGGCTACTGGATCGAAGGCAAGCCGGCCAAGGGCGACATCAAGGCTCCGGACGGCAAGGTTATGGAAAAGGCCGGCGCTGTGCGCGACGGCGGCTCGTTCGAAAACCGCATGGGTCACGTCGCCTGCTGGAACTCGGTGATGGACGAGGACCGCTACATGGTCAAGCGTTGGAACGAATTCATCGCGGCGTGAGGCTTCGTCCCTCGCAGGGCGATGCATCCCGATCTGCCCCTCACCCTAGCCCTCTCCCCGTTGAAACGGGGAGAGGGAATCCGCTTCGAGACCGCCTTGCTGTCAGAACATTCTGCAACGGCTGAGGGGCGGGATGCCGGCGCCGCATTTCCCTTCTCCCCGTCACTACGGGGAGAAGGTGGCGGCAGCCGGATGAGGGGCATGGCACTGCTTGAACCGCTGGAGAAACCCGATGGCCGCCGTCGCAGACGCCGCAATCGTCAAGACCAAATCGAGGACCCGCAAACCCGGCAGCACTCTTGCTGCTGTCGCCGCCTATCTGCAGGCGCTGCCGCTCTTGCTCATCCTCGGCTTCTTCCTGCTGATCCCGGTGCTGATGATCGTCGTCGTCAGCTTCTGGGATTACGACTTCGCTGCCATGTATCCGGCCTTCCTCACCTCGAATTACACCGACACGCTCGGATCCTGGGTGACGTGGAAGACCTATCTCAACACGCTGAAATTCGCCGTCATCGTCTGGGCGATCACCCTGTTCATCGGCTTCTGGGTTGCCTACTTTCTCGCATTCCACATACGGACGACGGCAATGCAGATGGTGTTGTTCCTCGTCTGCACCGTGCCTTTCCTGACCTCGAACATCATCCGCATGATCTCCTGGATTCCAGTGCTCGGCCGCAACGGCCTTGTCAATTCGGCACTGGTCAAGCTCGGCATCGTGCCGCAGCCGATCGAGTGGCTGCTCTATTCGGAATTCGCCGTCGTGCTCGCCATGGTGCATCTCAATACACTGTTCATGGTCACGCCGATCTTCAACACGCTGATGCGCATCGACAAATCGCTGGTCGAGGCGGCCCGCGACGCCGGCGCGTCGAGCTGGCAGATCCTCACCAATGTCATTATCCCGCTTGCCAAGCCCGGCATGGCGATCGGCACGATCTTCGTCGTGACATTGGTGATGGCAGACTTCTCCACCGTGCAGGTGATGTCCGGGGGCCAGAGTGCGTCGGTGGCACTGATGATGAAGAACCAGATGTCGCTGCTGCAATACCCGGCAGCAGCAGCGAATGCCGTGGTTCTCCTGGTGCTCGTGCTCCTGATGGTCGCGGGGATCCTGCGCATCGTCGACATCCGCAAGGAGCTCTGACATGCACCGTGAGAAACGCTCCCGTGAATTTTACATCCTGGCCGTCTTTTTCGCGCTCTTCGTGCTCTTCCTCTACGGCCCTTTGTCGGCGATCCTGATCCTGTCTTTCCAAGGGCCGGATGGCGGGCTGACCTTCCCGCTCAACGGCGTGTCGCTGCACTGGTTCGCCAACCTGTTCGAAAAGCAGGCGGTGGGCGATTTCGGCGGTTCGTTCGAGCGGTCGTTGACCCTCGGCCTGATGGTCATGGTGGTCAATGTCGTCGTGTCGCTGCTTGCCGGTCTCGCCTTTCGGCGCAAGTTTCTCGGTGCAACGCCGCTGTTCTATCTCGCCATTGCCAGCCTCGTCGTACCGTCGATCATCATCTCGCTCGGCATCGGCGTTCTCTTCCAGCAATTGGGCATCGAGCCCTCCTGGTACACGTCGGGCTTCGGCGCGCATCTCACCTGGACACTGCCGTTCGGCGTGCTGATCATGTTTGCGGTGTTCAACCGGTTCTCACCGGCCTATGAGGAAGCGGCGCGCGACCTCGGTGCGACGTCCTGGCAGACGTTTCGATATGTACTTCTGCCGATGATCGCGCCGAGCCTGGTCGGTGTCGGCCTGTTCGGCTTCACGCTTTCCTATGACGAGTTCGCCCGCACGCTGATGACATCGGGGACCTATAATACGCTGCCGCTCGAAATCTACGGCATGACCACCAATGTCACGACGCCGGTGCTCTATGCGCTCGGCACGGTGACGACGGTTTTCTCCTTCCTCGTTATCGGCGGCACGTTGGGCACCATCGTCTACCTCAATCGGGCGCGGGCGCGCGGATGAGCGAAGTCAGGCGAACGAAACTGCTGGTCGTCAATCCCAATACGACAGCAAGCATGACTGCGACGATTGCCGACGCCGCCGCGCGGGTCAAAGGACCGCTGACGGATGTGATCGCCATCACCTCGTCCATGGGACCGGTGTCCATCGAGGGTTATTATGACGAGGCTTTCGCGGTGCCGGGCCTGCTGATCGAACTGGCAAAGGGCGAACAGGCGGGAGCGGATGCTGCGATCATCGCCTGCTTCGACGATACGGGCCTGGATGCGGCGCGGGCGCTGGTCGATATGCCGGTGATCGGGATCTGTGAGGCGGCAATTGCCGCAACCGCGTTCATTGCCCAGCGTTTCACGGTGGTGACGACGATGGAGCGCTCGCGCCAGCCGCTCGAACATCTCGTGCAACGCTATGGCATGGCGCATCGCTGCAATGTGCGGGCGGCCGATATTCCGGTTCTGTCGCTCGAAGACCCCCGTTCGAACGCCAAGCCGCGCCTGCGCGAGGAGATCGCCTCGGCACTGAAACAGGATCGTGCCGAAGCGATCGTACTTGGCTGCGCCGGCATGGCGGATCTCGTCGAGGATTTGCGGGCAGAGTTCGGCGTGCCGGTCATCGATGGCGTYGCAGCCGCGGTCAAGCAGGCCGAGATGCTGGTGGCGCTCGGGCTGAAGACATCCAAGCGCGGCGCCTATGCGAGGCCGATCGGCAAGCCCTATCTTGGGCTGTTGGAAGCCTTCGCACCAGACAGGATTGCTGGTCGCTCTCACGGGTTATGATCTTTCTGCCAGGTGCGCCTCGGTCGTTCGCTTCACGCAGGACCGGCGATCGCATCGTCGTGCGATATTCGCAACGCGCATAAAACAAACCTCGATTTCGTTTTTCCGCTGACCGGATTGGCAAGCAACTGGCGCTGAGCCTTCTGGCGTCGGCGCGTTGGTACACCCAAACGTGAGAAAACCTTTTCTCACTTGACATCCATCATGAGAAAAGGTTTTCTCTCGCCAATCGAGGAGAAAAGAGCTGAAGGTCGAGGGAGGAAAAAGAGGGCGTACCACGATCCACGATGTCGCTCGCGTGGCCGGTGTCAGCATTTCGACGGCATCGAAGGCATTGAACGATACGGGGCGCATGTCGACGGAGACTCGGGCACGGGTCAAGCGGCTGGCGATCGAGATCGGGTTCCGGCCAAACGCTCTGGCGCGCGGGCTGCTCAGCAAACGTAGCTTTACCATCGGGTTGCTGACCAATGACACCTATGGCCGTTTTACCCTGCCTGTGATGGCGGGGATTTCGGAAGCCTTGGTGGATCACGGCGTCTCGGTTTTCCTCTGCGCCATCGAGGATGATCCGGCGCTCGCCCAGATTCATGTCGATGCGATGCTGGAGAAGCAGGTCGATGGTATTATTGCCACGGGAAAGCGCCTCGATCGGCGCCTGCCTGTGGACCTGTCGCACCTGCCGGTGCCGGTGGTCTACGCCTTCACCGAAGGCACGCCCGGCAGTGTCACTTTCCGCTCGGACGATGCGCAAGGTGCGCGGCTGGCGGTGGAATGGCTTGGGAAGATCGGGCGTTTGAGGTTGGCCCATATCACCGGGCCGAAGGATTTCTTTTCGGTCCGCGAGCGGGCGCATGCCTTCCATGCCGTCGCGGGCGAAGACGAGCCGGTGCTGTACGGCCCCTGGTCTGAGACCTGGGGGCATCAGGCGGTCGCGCAGCTCTGGGGTCGTGAGGATGCCGAGCGGCCGGACGGGATTTTCTGCGGCAACGATCAGATTGCACGCGGTGTGATCGATGCGTTGCGCGAGCGTGGCATCAAGGTGCCGGAGGACGTCTCGGTTGTCGGCTTCGACAATTGGGAGATCGTTGCGGCCCAGACGCGACCGCCGCTGACGACGGTGGACATGGGGTTGCGCGAACTCGGGCGGCAGGCGGGCGTCACCGTGCTGGCGCTCGCTGAAGGAAAGCCCGTCGAGCCGGGCGTGAGGAAATTGCCGTGCCGGCTGGTGGTACGGCAGTCATGTGGGGGTGAAAACCCCGGACAATGAGGATCGGCGCGGAGGAAAAGCGCCATTTTGGGAGGAATGACATGCTGAAAAGATTGCTGGCCGCCACGGCCATCGCCACGCTGAGCTTCGCCTCGGCCGCGTCTGCCGGGGAAAAGATCGAGATGTGGGTCCGTTCCGGTATCGGCGACTCCTTCAAGAAGGTGGTCGAGGCCTATAACAAGAGCCACGAAAACCAGGTGGAAGCCACCGAAGTGCCGTTCTCGGAACTGGTGCAGAAATACGCGACGGCGATCGCCGGCGGCCAGGCCCCGGACGCGCTGTCCATGGACCTGATCTATACGCCGGCTTTCGCCTCGGCGGGCCAGCTCGAGGACTTGACGGATTGGGCCAAGAGCCTGCCCTATTTCAATTCGCTGTCGCCGTCGCATGTCAAGCTCGGCACCTATGACGGCAAGATCTACGGCCTGCCGCTTTCGGTCGAGACCTCGGTCTTCGCCTGGAACAAGGACCTCTACAAGAAGGCCGGCCTCGACCCGGAAAAAGCGCCGAAGACCTGGGATGAGATCGAAGCCAATGCGGAAAAAATCCGCAAGCTGGGTGACGACACCTATGGCTTCTACTTCTCCGGCGGCGGCTGCGGCGGCTGCATGATCTTCACCTTCACCCCGCTCACCTGGGGCGCCGGCGCCGATATCCTGTCGGCCGACAGCAAGAAGGCGACGCTCGACACGCCGCAAATGCGCAAGGCGGTCAGCATCTATCGCGACATGGTTAAGAAGGACCTGGTGCCGCCGGGTGCCGCAAGTGATACGGGTGCCAACTTCCTCTCCTTCACCAATGGCAAGATCGGCCAGCAGAGCCTCGGCGCTTTCGCCATCGGCACGCTTGTCACGCAATATCCGAACATCCATTTCGGCGTGACGCTGATCCCGGGCGTCGACGGCAATCCCTCGTCCTTCGCCGGCGGCGACAATTTCGTCGTCACCAAGGGCACGAAGAAGATCGCCGCGGTCAAGGAATTCCTCGAATATATCTATTCGATGGACGGCCAGAAGGTGATGGCGAAATATGGCAGCCTGCCGACCCGCGGCGATATCGCCCAGGAAGTGCTCAAAGGCCTCGATCCGCGCCTGCAGGTGGGTATCGATGCGATCAAGGTCGCCAAGACCCCCTATACGCTGCAGTTCAATGACCTGATCAACAGCGCCAACGGCCCCTGGGCGTCGTTCACCAATGCGGCCATCTTCGGCAACGATGTCGATGGGGCCTTCTCCACTGCGCAGTCGGAAATGCAGTCGATCATCGACAATGCGCAGTGAGTATTAAGACATCTGATTTCGAGGCCCGGCGGTGCTTGGGCCTCGAAATTGACAGTAGGGCAATCGCTTGCGGCAAGGCCCTCTCTGGCCTGCCGGCCATCTCCCCCACAAGGGGGGAGAAGACTTGTGGCACGCTCTCTGCCTCAATCGAGGTATGAGGGTGCGGCAGGTCAAATCCCTCCCCTTGTGGGGAGGGGTCTTCGTGCCACACGCGGTAGCCCAGGATTTGACGGCGAGCCTTGGCCGGGAGGCTCTGGAGGCGGTGCCTCCACCTCCCGGCCTTTTTTCTGAACTTTGGAGTGCATCCATGGCCGTCATCGGTCAACAACAGGTCATCACCCAACCGCTCGTCCGGGTAAGGCGCCGGCGGCGGACGTCGAACTGGCGGGGCATGCTCTATGTCGCCCCGGCCATGGCGCTGGTGATCCTGTTCTTCGTCGTACCGGTGATTTTCACCGGCTGGATGAGCCTGCATAAATGGCCGCTGATGGGCACGCCCGCCTGGTCCGGCTTCAAGAACTACACCCGCATGCTGACGGATGCGCGGTTTCTCACCTCGCTCAAATTTACCGCTTACTACACGGTGATCGTCACCATCGCGATTTTCGCCGTTGCCTTTCCGTTGGCAATCTTCGTCGAGAAGCAGCGCAAATTGGTGAGCGCCTATCGCACCATCATCTTCCTGCCGGTCGTGGTTGGGCTGGCGACGGCATCGTTGCTCTGGGTCTGGCTCGTCAATGTCGATGCCGGCTTCTTCGGTCCGGCACTGCGCGACATGGGCGTGGTCGAGAAGAGCCCCAATCTGCTCGCCTCGTTCGGCACCGCCTTCTACACGATCATCGTCATGGTCGTCTGGAAGATCGCCGGCTTCACCATGATCATCCTGCTCACCGGCCTGCAGGCTATTCCATCCGAACTGACGGAGGCGGCGCGCATCGACGGCGCCGGGCGCTGGCAGCGCTTCCGCTACCTGACGCTGCCGCTCATGCGGCGAACGATCGCGCTGGCGCTGATCATCTCGATCACCGGCTCGATCCTTGCCTTCGACCAATTCTACATCATGACATCAGGCGGACCGCAGAACCAGATGATCTCAGTGGTTTACTACATCTTCATCCAGTCCTTCATCTCGTTCAATCTCGGCTATGGCGCAGCTCTGTCGATTGCGCTGCTGGTCATCCTCGTCATCATCAGCATTGCCCAGCTCTGGCTGTTGCGCATCGGGGAGGACAAGCCATGAGCACGACACGGCAAATCGCCCGGGCGCGAAAGGCGTTCTGGGATGGCGTCACCTATCACGGCATCGGCCTGATCGTCGTCATCTTCTTCTTTGCGCCGTTTGCGATCACGTTTCTCTCATCCTTCAAGCATGGCTCAGAGGCGATGCTGCCGCCCTTGCCGCCATGGCCGACAGGCGGCTTCAGCATCGACACCTATCAGGTGCTCGACACGTTCGGCGCCGGCGTCTGGACGCATACGCTCAATTCTTTCACCGTGTCCATTGCCACGGCGGTGCTGACGGTGGCTGTCAGCCTGCTCGCAGGCTACGGCTTCTCGCGCTATCGCTTTCCGCTGAAGAACGTGATGTTCGTGCTGATCATCGCCACGCTGATGATCCCCTTCCAGTCGATCCTGACGCCGCTGTTCATCATCCTGGCGCGCATGGGGCTCAACAATTCGCTGTTCGGGCTGACGCTCGTCTATGTGACGCTGCAATTGCCGTTCTCGGTGTTCATGATGCGCAACGCCTTCGACGCGGTGCCGAAGGAGATAGAGGAGGCGGCGCGCATCGATGGCGCCCGCGATCTGAGGCTGCTCGTCCGCGTGCTCTTCCCGCTCGTCCTGCCCGGCGTGGCGACGGTGGCGATCTTCGCCTTCCTCAATGCCTGGAACGAATTCCTGGCGGCGCTGATACTGCTCTCCTCGGCCGACAAATTCACGCTGCCCGTGCTGATGATGGGCGTGCGCGCTGGCCGTCTCGGGGCCATCAATTGGGGCGCGGTACAGGCCGGAGTGGTGGTGATGACCATACCCTGCCTGATCGTCTTCCTGCTTCTGCAACGCTATTACATGCGCGGGCTGATGGCCGGCGCGGTGAAATAATCCCCCTTCAGAATGGATAGAGACATGACCAAGAGGAAAGACCGCCAGTTCCGTCCCTTGCCCGTACCGAGCGTTACGCTTGGCGGCCTGTTCGGCGAGCGCCAGGACGCCATCTGCAACTCGACCGCCGAGACGCTGCTTGATCGCTGCGTTGAAGCTGGCATGCTGCGCGCCATCGATGTCAGTCAGCCGAGCCCGGGCATCGTCATCCCGATCAGCCCCTGGGGCGGCTCGACCCAGATGTTCTGGGACAGCGACCTCGGCAAGTCGATCGAGACGGTTGCCTATTCGCTTTATCGCCGGGCCAATCCGGAGCTCGAAGCGCGCGTCGATGCGATCATCGACATGTATGAGAAGCTGCAGGACAAGGACGGCTATATCAATGCCTGGTTCCAGCGCGTCCAGCCCGACCGCCGCTGGACCAATCTGCGCGACCACCATGAACTCTATTGCGCCGGCCATCTGATCGAGGGCGCGGTTGCTTATTACCAGGCGACCGGCAAGAAGAAGCTGCTCGACATCATGTGCCGCTTTGCCGACTATATGATCAAGATGTTCGGCCATGGTCCGGGGCAGATGCCGGGCTATTGCGGCCACGAAGAGGTCGAACTGGCGCTGGTCAAGCTTGCCCGCGTGACCGGCGAGCAGAAATATCTCGACCTGTCGAAATTCTTCATCGACGAGCGCGGCACCGAACCGCATTTCTTCACCGAGGAAGCGATCCGCGACGGCCGCGACCCGGCTGATTTCCACCAGAAGACCTATCAATATGGCCAGGCGCATGAGCCGGTGCGTGACCAGCGCAAGGTCGTCGGCCACGCCGTGCGCGCCATGTATCTCTATTCGGGCATGGCCGACATCGCCACGGAATACAATGACGATAGCCTGACTTCGGCGCTCGAAGGGCTCTGGGACGACCTGATCACCAAGCAGATGTATGTCACCGGCGGCATTGGGCCGGCGGCGTCCAACGAAGGTTTCACCGATTATTACGACCTGCCCAACGAAAGCGCCTATGCCGAGACCTGCGCCTCGGTCGGCCTGGTGTTCTGGGCCAACCGCATGCTCGGCCGCGGCCCGGACCGCCGCTATGCCGATATCATGGAACAGGCGCTCTATAATGGCGCGATGAGCGGCCTGTCGCTCGACGGCAAGACCTTCTTCTACGAAAATCCGCTCGAAAGCGCCGGCAAGCATCATCGCTGGGTCTGGCACAATTGCCCCTGCTGCCCGCCCAATATCGCCAGGCTGCTGACCTCGATCGGCTCCTACATGTATGCGGTTGCCGACGATGAGATCGCCGTGCACCTCTATGGTGAGAGCTCGGCAAAATTCGAATGCGCAGGCACCAATGTCGAGCTCAAGCAGCAGACCAACTATCCCTGGCAGAGCGCGGTGCATTTCGACGTTTCGACCGACAAGACCGCGCGCTTCGCGATTTCGCTGCGCGTCCCGGAATGGGCGCATGGCGCGTCGCTTGCGGTCAATGGCGAGAGCCTCGACCTCGCTTCGCTCACCGTCGACGGCTATGCCCGCATCGAGCGCGAGTGGAAGAGTGGCGACGCCGTGGATCTGAACATCCCGCTGGAAGCCCGTGCGCTCTGGGCCAATCCCCTGGTCCGGCAGGACGCCGGCCGCAAGGCGCTGATGCGCGGCCCTCTTGTCTATTGCGTCGAGGCGACCGACAATGGCGCAGGGCTGAACGGCATCGAACTGGGTGCGCTCGGGCCGGCGAAGGAAAGCACCATCGCCGCGCTTAATGGTGCGGTGGCGCTCGACCTGCCGGTCAAGCGGGCGAGGGCGGATTGGGGCAGTGACCTCTATCGCACCGCACCGCCGGAAGCTCAGGACGCGACGGCGCGGTTCGTGCCCTATCATCTCTGGGACAATCGCGCGCCGGGCGAGATGCTGGTGTGGATCAGGAGCGGGAAATAGCATGGCCGGTACCGGCGTCGTATTGAGCGGCATCCGCAAGACGTTCGGCGGATTGCAGGTCATCCATGGCATCGATCTCCGCATCGACGAAGGCTCTTTCGTGGTCTTCGTCGGCCCGTCGGGCTGCGGCAAATCGACATTGCTGAGGATGATCGCCGGGCTCGAAGAGGTCACCGATGGCGAGATCCAGATCAAGGGCAGGGACGTCACCGATCTCGACCCTTCCGATCGCGGCATCGCCATGGTGTTTCAATCCTATGCGCTTTATCCGCATATGAGCGTGCGCGAAAACCTGGCTTTCGGGCTGAAGATGGCGAACACGCCGGTGTCGGAGATCGACACGCGGGTGAAAGCGGCCGCGGCGATCCTCAAGATCGAGCATCTGATGGACCGCCGGCCCGGCCAGCTCTCGGGCGGCCAGCGCCAGCGTGTCGCCATCGGTCGCGCCATTGTCCGCAAGCCGGATGTCTTCCTGTTTGACGAGCCACTGTCGAACCTCGATGCCGAGCTGCGCGTCTCGATGCGGATCGAGATCGCGCGGCTGCATCGCGAACTCGGCAACACGATGATCTACGTCACCCACGACCAGACCGAAGCGATGACGCTGGCCGACAAGATCGTCGTGCTGCGTGACGGCCGCAAAGAGCAGGAGGGGACACCGCGCGAGCTTTATGAAAATCCCGCCAACATCTTCGTCGCCGGCTTCATCGGCTCACCGCGGATGAACCTGCTCGACGCGACCTGGGCCGGGAACGGCACGATTAAAGTCGCTGGCAACGAGATCGGCGCGGCAGTCGCCGGCCATGGTCTGACGAACGGCCAGAAGATCACCTTCGGAGTGCGGCCGGAGCATTTGCGTGTCTCCGAGCATCACGAGGGCGCGCTCAGTGCGACGGTCGATTTCGCCGAATATCTCGGTGGGACGCAGTTCCTGTATTGCCAGCTCGAAGATGGTCAGCCGCTAACGGTCGAATATCGTGGCTCCGCTGATATCGAGGCTGGGAGCAAGCTGTCGTTTACGAGTGATCCCGGGCACCAGCGGCTGTTCAATGCCGAGGGGCTGCGGCTTTACGATTGATAGGTGGGCTCTGCCAATTCTGTTTTGGCAAGACATCAGGGGGTGGCCGCACCTCTTCAATCTTTTTGTGGTGCGGTCATCCATGCCTGCGCCACGATCCCGTCCGGATATGTCTCGAACAATCCTTATGCTCAACCGCGATGCGGGCGCAGATGATAGGTCAACGCCATCGACAACATGAATTCGAGCGCTGCTTTGTCGACCTCGCTGTCGACCGGCAGCAGCACAGCGCGTGTTCCTTCAAATCGAAAATCATTCCCGAACCGCTCGCGGAATTCATCCACCAGCGTCGTGCGGCAGATGAAATACACCGCCGCATGATCTGGTGATTGTCGCGGCCAACCGAGCCGGATGGTGCTGCCGCTGCCGGTCGCTTCCGTGAGATAGGCCGGCTCTCCCCATCTCAGCGCTTCCGAGATCGCGCCGATGCGCGGATCGTCGCTGGCAATGCCGAAAATCAGCGCGCGAATTTCAGCGAGCCGATGCCGCACCTCTGGCGGAAAGGCGTCGAATGCGGCTTGCACATTCTCCGGCATCGGCTGCATCTCACGCCTCTCTAATCAAATGGTCTCGAGTGGCAGGAAGATATCGGTGCGCAGATCCGGCGGCGCGGTGTCGGCCGGGCTGTTGAGATATTCTTCCAGCATCGGTCCATCGGCGGCCTCATGGTCTGACGCTGGCAACCAGACGCCCATCAGCCAGCGATAGGCATCGCGCATATCGGCATAGGGGCCTCTGTAGGAGAGCTTGGCGAAGGCACCTCCTTTGGTATCGACCGGCTCCAGCCCCGACGGCAGGACAATGCCGTCGGCCACTGCGATGCAGGCCGCCGAGCGGAGATCGTCGACGTCGACGGCGTCGGGATCGTCATCATAAACGCCGATCATCCGCGACTGGCGGGTGACCAAGCCGGCCGGAACAGCGGTGGCGAAGAGCCGTTCGAAGGCGCGGCTGATCAACATATAGCTGCCGCAATGCGGCACTGAGGCGCAATGCATTGCCGGCCGCGTCACGATCTCGACCGGAAAGCCGGTGGCGTCGCTCGTTCGGTTGGCGGCCTTGAACAGCGCATGGCTGCCGCCCTCGCGATAGGCGCCCGGGGTCATGCCATAGGATTGCTTGAAGGCCCGCCCGAAAGCCTCCGCCGTCGTGTAACCGGCGCGTCGGGCGATCTCGCCGATGTGAGTATCGGAATTGGCGAGCCGGTCGGCAGCACGGCTGAGCCTCAGCCGGCGGACAGTTGCGGCAACGGTCTCGCCCTGCATGGCCGTATAGACCCGATGCCAGTGCCAGCGCGACATGGCGGCGACATCGGCCAACAGGTCGAGATTGAGCTCGTCCTCGATATGGTCGTGGAGATAGTCCACCACGCGACCGATGCGGGCGGCGTAGCTGTGCCTGATGTCGTTCGTCTTCATGAGCATTTTGTCGTCTCCCTTTCGATGAAAGGCAACATGGCATGGAGGGGGCTGACAGATATTGCTGAGTTTGAGGTCGCTCAAAACCTGCTGGGATCGATGTGCTGCATTACGATGAGGCGATCTCCAGCCACGGCCAGCGAGAAACATATTCCTGGCACTTGCGTATGAATCTGTCCGGCTGGGCATTGAGCGGGTTCATTCTGAGAATGCCGTCCCACATGTCGTCAAGTGTGTCGGGGGCGTAGAGACAGCCGCTTTCGACTTTCAAACCGATGCGGGTGCATGAGATCAGATAGCGATCGATGCCATCTTCCACGTCAACCAGCCTTGGGCAGGGGCTGCCAAAAGTCTCCGAATACCAAAGATGGACACGTGCCTGGTTCTTGATATCCAGATTTCCGGCAACATCGCCGAAAGCATCCCTCACTCTGCGGATGACCGCGTCTTCGGCTTCCCATGAAAGGTCACTGTCGTCGAAGTAAAATACATCGTAGTCCTTGATGCCGTGCCGAGGGTCATTGCCGCTCTTCAAATTCCACAACGTTTGAAAGAGGCACCCGGCCGTCAACGCACACTGGGGAAGGCGTAGGCTTGGAAGCACGCTCAGGAGCCTGTCGTTGATGGGGTTTTCCCTGACACAAGACACAAATTGCTTTGCCGTGATAGACACCGCTCTCTTCTGCGCAATTCGATTCCGTCGCCGGATCATCGCATGGCAAGTGCAAAACACAAGCCGAGAGCGCTGCCCCTCAAAGCAGATGATGGGACGGCGCGGGTCTGATGGAGGTTCTCCCAAAACACAATACCCCGCGACCGTTTCCAGCCGCAGGGCACTGGGGAGAGCTCTTGATCCGGTTTACAGGTTGCTCAGCAACTCATTGACGCGGGTTTCCATATCGGCAAGCGCGGCACCGACATCCTTCTGGCCAGTTTCGGCGGCGTTCATTTCTTCGCCGACGATGTCCTGGATGGCGAACCGGCGCAGGACGGCGGATGGCAGCGGGCGGCCGAGAGCGGCAAGCGGCAGCAGCGTGTTGCGATGCGGCAGGGCCTTGAACTTGTCGGAGTTGAGGACAGCCTTGTAAGCCGGCAGATGGCCGGTGCGCGACCAATCGAAGTCATTGTCGGCGAAGAATTTCAGGTACTTGCCGATCGCGGCGATCTGTTCCGGCGTGCGGTCCTTCTGCGACACCGCCCAGGTGTGGCCGTCGGCATATTGCGCCTTTTGGCCCGGGAAGAGCTGCGGGAACGGATAGACGGCATAACCGCCGGCATTCAGCGCCGTGCCCGGCTTTTCCGAGGCTGCATTGTAATCGCCGATCACCCAGGTGCCGTTCAGATGAACGCCGCCTTCACCAGCCAGGAAGGCATTGATGCCTGTGCCATAGTCGAGATTGGGGGTGATATCGCCGTTCGTATAGAGCGTGCGGAACATTTCGACGACCTTCTTGGCCTCCGGCGCGTTCAGCTTGACATGCTTGGGATCGGCGAAGAAATCGGAATTCTGCTGGAAGAGATAGCTGTAGAGGTTCCAGGCCAGGTTTGCGGTTTCATTGGCCGTCGGCTGGATGAAATAGGGCTTGCCGGTCTTCTCCTTGAACTGCTTGGCCTGGGCCAGCAATTCATCGACGCTGGTCGGCAGCTTTGGCGTACCATCCGTATTGACGAGATCGGCCTTCTTGAACAGGCCCATATTGATGTGGAACAAGAGGCTCCAGGTGTCGATCGGCAGGCCGTAAATCTTGCCGTCTTCCTTGGTAACACCGTTCTTGGCGGCATCGGTGAAGCTGTCCGGCGTGACGCCGACGGACTTCAGGACATCGTCGAGCGGCATCAACAGGCCCTTCGACTGATAATCCGACAGCACGGATTCATGGATGGTGACGATGTCGGGCGCGTCGCCGGAAGCGAATTGCGCGGTCAACTGGTCATAGCCCGGCCATTCGACCGTCGTAACCGACACGTGCACATCCGGATTGTCGGCGTTGAACTTGTTGATCAGGGACGTCATGATGCCGCATTCGCCGACGGCCTTGCTGACATCGGTGTTCTTGCCCCATTCGGCATCGCAGGCGCCGAAGAAGCGCTGCACGGTCAATTCGACCGGCGCCGCGAGGGCTGAGGCGGCGCTCAGGAGCGCTGCAGCGGAAACGGCCGCCCTCACCAGGTTTGCTATCTTAAATGCCATATGCTTTCCTCCTTGAAGCGCCCTCCGGCGCGTTTAGATATTCCCCTCGGGTCGCCTTCCCGTGCTCCTCGACACGGTCTGAAGGCGGCCAAGTCCTACTTCACCGCAGCCCCCGAGACGGCCGTGACGATGTATTTCTGGAAAAACAGGTAGACGATCAGGATTGGTGCGCCGGCAAACACGGCCTGGGACATCAGGAAACCGACGCCCTCCGACTGCGCGAAATTGCTCTGCGTCGAGGCGATACCCACGGTCAGCGTGAACATCTCCTTCTTGGTGGCTGAGATCAGCGGCCAGAAATAGTCGTTCCACGCGCCGAGGAAGGTGAAGATGCCCAGCGTCGCCTGCGCCGGCACGGTGAGCGGCAAGAGCACCTTCCAGAAGATACGGAACCGGCTTGCATTGTCGAGCATGGCCGCCTCGTCGAGTTCGCGTGGGATGGCGCGGAAATATTGCGTCATCAGGAAGACGCCGAAGGCGTTCGACAGGCCTGGCAGGATCAGGCCCTGGTAGGTGTTGTGGAACTTCAGCCAGCTGAAGATCTGGTGGCGGGAGACCAGCACGGCCTGTTCCGGCACGGCGAGCCCGAGCAGCACGATGATGAACAGGATGTCGCGCCCAGGAAAATTCAGCCGGGCGAAGCCGTAGCCGGCCAACGACGAGAGAACGAGGGTGAAGAGCGTCAGTCCGCCGGCGACGATGATGCTGTTGAGCACCCAGCGGAAGACCGAGGACGTCAGGACCGTATTGATGTAATTGACGACCGTATAGGGCGCGCGGAACACCGAGGTTGGATCGACCATCAGTTCGTGGTTATCCTTGAACGACAGCGCCACGACGAACAGCACCGGCGCCACCATGAGAATGGCGAGCAGGACCACGAGGCCGAAGATCACGCGGTCGCCGAAGGCCCGACCCTTGATGGAAACGGATGCGCTCATCACTGTTCTCCCTTGCGGCGATTGACGAAATACTGCGCCATGGCGGCAATCAGGATCAGGATGAACAGGATTTCCGAGGCGGCGGCACCAAGGCCGAGATCCCAGCGGCGGAAGGCCGTGTCATAGATATAGAGCACGATCGGCTTGGTCAGGTTGTTGGGTCCGCCGCGCGTCATCAGCCAAGGCTGGCCGAACAACTGGAACTGCAGCACGATCTGGATGATGATCACCAGCACGAAGGTGCGCTTGATCGAGGGCAGGGTGATCGAGCGCAGCGTCTGCCAGCGATTGGCATTGTCGAGTGCTGCGGCCTCGTAGATATCCTGCGGAATCTGTTGCAGCGCCGAGAGAAACAGCATCATCGGCAGGCCGATGCACCACCAGATGGTCGCGATGGCAATGCCGATCATTGCCAGGTTGGGATCGGAAATGAAGGCTGGCGCCTTGGCGCCGAAGGCGCTGTAGAGGATCGCGAGCAGACCGAAATCGGGAATATAGACGATGCGCCAGATCAGCGTGACGATGGTGACGGAGAGAACCGAGGACGAAAAGAAGATGGTGCGCATCACAGCCGCGGAACGTGTCCGCTGATTGAGCGCCAGCGCCAGGAACAGGCCGATCACCGCCAGCAGCGGCACGGTCAACAGCACGAAATAGAAGGTGTTCCAGATCGATTGCAGGAAGACCCTGTCATTGAAAAGGCGGATATAGTTGCCGAAACCGACGAACTTGCCGGTGGCGAAGGTGTCGGCCTTATGGAAGCTCAGCCAGATTCCCCAGAACAGCGGAAAGACCAGCAGCGTCGCGAAGAAGAACAGATAGGGTGCGACGAAGGCAAAATGCTTCCAGTCGGCGGCATTGATATCGGCGCTCGGTGCGCGCGCGACGGTGGCCGACGGGCTCCCGGAAAGTGCGATCTCGTTAGCCATCGCCAAGCTCCCGTCCATGCCAGGCAAGGCCGGCGGCGTTGAAGAGATGTGCCTTGGCGCCGTCGAATGTCAGCGCGATCGCATCCCCGACCTTCAGGCGGCTGTTGCCGGTGTCATTGGCGACCACGACCTGCCCGTCCTTCAACCGCGTATAGACCAGCGTGCGTTCGCCGAGCCGCTCGAGCACGTCGATCACGCCATCGGCATGGCCCTGACCCGCTGGAGCGACCAGGATCGCTTCGGAACGAATGCCAAGCGTATAATCACCCGCCGGCAGCGTGCCCCAGCCGATGGCGGTCTGGATCGTCGTGGCGTCGCCCAGCGTCGCAACGGCATCCTTGCCGGCGTCGCCGGAGAGTTTCGCGGTGATGAAATTCATTTGCGGCGAGCCGACGAAGCCTGCGACAAAGCGCGTCGCCGGCCGCTCGTAAATTTCCATCGGTGAGCCGATCTGCTCGATCTTCTTGTTGTTCATCACCACGATGCGGTCGGCGAGCGTCATCGCCTCGATCTGGTCGTGGGTGACGAAGATCATCGTCGACTTCAGCCGCTGGTGCAGTTGCGCCAGCTCGATGCGGGTGCGGGTTCTGAGTGCGGCGTCGAGATTGGAGAGCGGCTCGTCGAACAGGAAGGCTTTCGGCTCCTTGACGATGGCGCGGCCGATGGCGACGCGCTGGCGCTGGCCGCCCGACAGCTGGCCGGGCTTGCGCTCGAGCAGGTGCTCGATTTCCAGCATGCGGCTTGCCTCGGCGATGCGGCCGTCGATGACGGATCTCTCCGTGGCGATGTTCTGCAGGCCGAAACCGAGATTGTCGCGCACGGTCATATGCGGATAGAGCGCATAGGACTGGAAGACCATGGCGATGTCGCG